>CAYTSL010000061.1:0-9248 GCA_964440415.1 uncultured Flavobacteriaceae bacterium | reverse complement strand
ATTTAGTGAAGGAAAAAATCCAAAAACAAGTAGAACGTACTCGAACAGAAGAATCAAGTCCTAAAAACACAACGCTTTACTTTAGTTTGTTATTGGAGACGAAGGATTTATTGAATGCTACAATGAGTCTGTTGCAAGAGTACCACGATTCTCATGATAGAACAATCAAACCTGCTACTATTGAAAAGGAAGAAGAATCTGAAGAGTAAAATCATAATATAACTAATCAAAAAAGCACTTCTAATTGAAGTGCTTTTTTGTTTATTCATTTTGACATCACATCTATTTTTCTTCATTGGTGTCAAGTAAGGAATCTTTTCTACTATATAATAATTCTGCCACTTCAATCAACTTCTTGATCATATCATTAACATTGGTATAATCATTAAATAATGAAGAAGCCATTTCTGCAGTAATCAAGTTCTTTCTAATAAGCCTATCAATTGAGCTGTTACTATGTCTAATATTATCTTTAGCCTCTTGTTTTAAAACAGCTAATTTTTCAGCATAAATTTCTGGTTCTTCTTCTGTTCTAAATAAATAAATAACACGAAGAACTTTAGTGACTTTTTTTCTAAAATTATCATATTCTTTTGATAAATGTTCATTACCTAAATTTAAAGATAAGGTCACATTTTTATTCAATTCTCTTACATCTTTAATTATCTCAACCATTTTACGGTTAGCAACTTTAATTTCGGTTATTGCATTATTTTGTCTTTTATTCAGTTTAAATTTGTTTTGAGCAGTAGTTGCGTATCTAATAATTTCACCATAAATAGTTTTAACTTTATGGTAGTATAGCTCCTCTACATCTACATGCATATCTTCAGTAGACTTTTTGATAATTTTCTTAATTTTTAAATCTGATATAATATCTCCTCTGTGAATGTTTAATCCATGAGCTACAATTTTAAAAATCGCCTTCTTATATAAATATTTGGATTCTTTAATAAGTGCTGAAATTGTAGATCCTGGAAATTCTAAAACAGATTCATACAAATATTTAGGCTCATCAATATCTTCTTCAACTACTTTTTCTTTTAATACTTTAATTAAAAATGTTTCCAATTTTTTAATAAATGGAATCATGATTAAAACACCTATCACATTAAAAATGGTATGAAATAAAGCTAATTTAAGTGTATAATCTGTTTGGGAAATACCAAAAATATCTGACATTCCATTTACCAATTTTGCTAACGGAAAAATAAATATTAGTGCGACTAATCCTGTGGTTACATTAAATATTAAATGTGCTCCAGCTAATCTTTTACCAGCAACATTAGAACTTAGTGAACCCAATATTGCTGTAATAGTCGTTCCAACATTAGCACCAATTGCAAGTGCCAAAGCATTTTCATATTCTATTTGTCCAGCCGATAATGCAGTTAATATTAAAGCAAGTGTTGCACTACTTGACTGTAAAACTGTTGTTATTAAAATTCCTAATCCTGTATACACAATTACTCCTAAAAAACCAGACATTGCATACTCTGTAAGATCGATATATTGCTTAAATACATCAAATCCTTCTTTCATATAATAAATTCCTAAAAAGAAAAAGCCTAATCCAGCGAACACATTACCAATCCCTTTTAAAGATTCCTTCTTTTGAAAGGAAAAAATTAACCCAAAAATTAGCATTGGCATAGCCAAAGCCGAAATCTTTATTTTTAATCCAAAACCAGCAACTAACCATGCTGTGGCAGTCGTACCTATATTAGCTCCAAAAATCAATCCAATTCCTCCTGCCAAACTTATTAAACCTGCACTAATAAATGATATGGTAATTACTGAAACAAGTGAACTTGATTGGATTAATGCAGTAACTACTGCTCCAGCTGTAATACTCTTGTAAAGCTTACTTGTGGCTCTTTTTAGAATGTTTTGAAGAGGTCCTTTTGTAAAAAATCGAAATCCTTCCTCAAGCAGAATCATACCAAAAAGTAAAATAGCAACACCTGCCGCTATTGTTTTAAAATTCGGATTGAAATAAAGTGCAAAAGCTAAAACAATTAAAAACCCGAAGAAAAAAGTCTTTCTAAACATTAATTTCTAGTATTGAAAAAGATTTATAATATTAAATTAAAGTTAATATAATGTAAACTTATTGTAAATACAAAATGAATAAATAAAAAACACCTCATAAAGAGGTGTTTTTTCAACAATTAAGTAGGTTCCTGAATTAACAGGATATATTTATGAACCACACATCAAACAATCATCACCTTCTGCTTCCTTTGACTGCGCTATAAGAGTTTTCATTTCTTCTGTGGTCATTGGCTCGACTTCTGTGGTTTCCTGAACAAACTTAGCAGCAGTTATTGCCGCTTTTTGTTGCTGCTTATTTACTAATATTTCCGTGGTTTCGACTACTTCAGGTGTAGGCTTTTCTTTTTTCTTATTATCTAGCGTAAATTTAATGGCATCTACAGCACTTTTAGTACGTAAGTAGTACATTCCTGTTTTTAATCCGCTTTTCCAAGCATAGAAATGCATAGATGTAAGTTTTGCCATTGTTGCTCCTTCTAAGAACAGATTTAGCGATTGAGATTGATCAATAAAGTAACCTCTTTGTCTGGACATATCTATTATGTCCTTCATACTTAATTCCCAAACTGTTTTATACAATTCTTTAATATCTTCTGGAATGCCATCGATATCTTGCACGGATCCGTTAGCCCTCATAATTTCTTGTTTCAATCCATCATTCCAAAGTCCAAGTTCTACAAGGTCTTCCAACAAGTGTTTATTAACAACTATAAATTCACCCGAAAGTACTCTTCTTGTATAAATGTTTGATGTATAAGGCTCAAAACACTCATTATTACCTAAAATTTGCGAAGTTGAAGCTGTTGGCATTGGAGCGACCAATAAAGAGTTTCTTACACCATGTTTTTTTACATCTTTACGAAGTTTTTCCCAATCCCATCGACCACTTAGTTCTTCATCTTTTAATCCCCAAAGGTTGTGCTGGAATTGTCCTTTACTTATTGGTGAACCTTTATAAGATTTGTAAACACCATCTTTTTCTGCTTCTTCCATACTTGCTGTAACTGCGGCATAATATAGTGTTTCAAAGATTTCCTGGTTTAATTGTTTTGCTTCGTCACTAGTAAAAGGTAATCGTAATTTAATAAAAGCATCCGCTAATCCTTGTACACCTAACCCAATTGGTCTGTGCTTAAAGTTTGAGTTTTCTGCTTCTTTTACTGGGTAGTAATTTCTTTCAATAACTCTATTTAAGTTTTTAGTTACACGTTTAGTAATTCTAAATAATTCCTTATGATCAAACTCACCGTTTTTTATAAACATTGGTAAAGCAATAGATGCTAAATTACAAACCGCTACTTCATCTGGAGATGTGTATTCCATTATTTCTGTGCACAAATTAGATGAACGAATTGTACCTAAGTTTTGCTGATTGGATTTACTGTTAGCTGCATCTTTATATAACATGTAAGGAGTACCAGTCTCTATTTGAGATTCCAATATTTTCTCCCAAAGATCACGTGCTTTTATTGATTTTCTCCCTTTGCCCTCGGATTCATATTTTGCATATAATGCTTCAAATTCTTCACTATGTGTATCTGCTAATCCAGGGCATTCATTTGGACACATGAGAGTCCACTCCCCATTATCTTGTACACGTTTCATAAAAAGATCTGGAATCCACATAGCATAAAACAAATCTCGTGCACGCATTTCTTCCTTCCCATGGTTCTTTTTAAGGTCTAAAAAATCAAAAATATCAGCATGCCATGGCTCAATATAAATAGCAAAACTTCCTTTACGTTTTCCACCACCTTGATCAACGTAGCGAGCTGTATCATTAAAAACCTTTAGCATTGGAACGATGCCATTTGATGTTCCATTTGTTCCGGCAATATAGCTTCCAGTAGCACGAATATCATGAATAGATAATCCTATTCCTCCTGCCGATTGAGATATTTTTGCGGTTTGTTTTAAGGTATCGTAAATGCCATCAATACTATCCTCCTTCATGGTTAATAAGAAGCAAGATGACATTTGTGGTTTTGGAGTTCCAGAATTAAATAATGTTGGAGTGGCGTGAGTGAAATATTTTTTAGACATTAACTCATATGTTTCAATTGCTGAATCAATATCATTTAAATGAATCCCTAACGAAACACGCATAAGCATGTGCTGCGGTCTTTCTGCTATTTTTCCATTCAATTTCAATAGGTAAGAACGCTCTAAAGTTTTAAATCCAAAATAATCATACCCGAAATCTCTGTTATAGATAATTGTAGAATCCAATAATTCCTTATTATCCATAATTACATTATATACATCATCTGCCAAAAGCGGTGCTTTCTTTCCTGTTCTAGGATTAATATATTTATGTAGATCTTCCATTACTTCACTAAAAGATTTTTTAGTGTTCTTATGTAAATTGGATACAGAAATTCTTGCAGCTAACTTTGCATAATCAGGATGTGCAGTTGTTAATGTAGCGGCAACTTCAGCAGCAAGGTTATCCAATTCTGTTGTAGTCACACCATCATAAAGTCCTTCAATCACTCGCATTGCAACTTTTACAGGGTCTACAAGTTCATTTAATCCATAACACAATTTTCGTACTCTAGCCGTGATTTTATCGAACATCATTAGTTCTTTCTTGCCATCTCTTTTTACTACAAACATTTACATTAATTTTTTTTTAGTTCATCCTGTTTTTAGAACAGAATGGTGGTTAGATATTTGGTTAAATTTTATTAATTCCTGATTTAAGTTGAAAAAGTTTTCAATTCCTTGACCACAGAATGGTCCTAAACTATCCATTAATCATCAATTAGTTTAAAACTCTTGAGATTTATAGATTAAAAATCAGCATCAAAGCTAAATTTATCTTCTTCTACCTCTTTGTTTAGTACTCCTGCTTTCTGATATTCTGAAACACGTTTTTCAAAGAAATTGGTCTTCCCTTGCAGAGATATCATATCCATAAAATCAAATGGATTTGTAGAGTTATAAACCTTATCGCAGTTGAATTCTACTAATAACCTATCTGTAACAAATTCAAGATATTGGGTCATCAGCTTCGCATTCATACCTATCAAACTAACTGGTAAAGATTCAGTAATAAATCCTCTTTCAATATCCAGCGCATCTGTTAGGATTTTTGTGATTTTTTCTTTGGGAACTTTATTTACTATATGATTATTATGTAAGTGCACCGCAAAATCACAATGCAATCCTTCATCACGAGAAATTAATTCGTTAGAAAATGTTAAACCAGGTAAAAGCCCTCTCTTTTTTAACCAAAAAATTGAACAAAAACTACCAGAGAAAAATATACCCTCAACAGCAGCAAACGCGATAAGTCGTTCAGCAAAACTTGGTGAATCTATCCATTTTAATGCCCAATCGGCTTTTTCCTTAATTGCAGGAAAGTTATCTATAGCATGGAATAAAACATTTTTCTCCTTTTCATCCTTAACATAGGTGTCAATAAGTAAAGAGTAGACTTCAGAATGAATATTTTCCATCATAATTTGAAATCCATAGAAAAATTTTGCCTCACTATACTGCACCTCACTAACAAAATTCTCTGCAAGATTTTCATTAACTATTCCATCGCTCGCAGCAAAAAATGCCAAAATATGCTTTATAAAATAGCGCTCATCATCAGATAATTTATTAGCCCAATCAGATAAATCTTGGTGTAAATCAATTTCTTCTGCCGTCCAGAAACTTGCCTCTTGTTTTTTATACCACTCCCAAATGTCATGATGTTGAATAGGAAAGATTACGAATCGATCTTTATTTTCTTGTAAAATTGGTTCAACATGTTGAGACATAGTGTGTTACTTTTTTTTATAAAATTAAACTGATTTTTTAGTGCGTTTAGCTTGAACAAAGATTCAAATTTGAACCATAAAAAGAAAGCTAATTTTATAAACATTGTCCACAAGTTTTTAACAAGAAGTCCGTATATTCTCACAAATTAAAAATGAAATATGGTTTATTATATATTTGATTATCAATTGTTTACATTTAAAGAAAATCGCTCGCAAGTGATAAAATAAGGATTTCTTAATTTTCTGAATATCCTACATTCCATCTCTAAACCTAATTTATTTTTTTCTAAATCCTTAAGATATTAAATTGTGATAGAACCCATTATTTACTCCTTGAAATTCTGAAGATTAAGAATATAGTTTATGTAAAATTTTTGAATCCAATTATATGAAATAAAAAGAAAATTTCTGATAATGAAAAAAGCCAGAATTTCTCTGGCTTTTCAATTGATTAATAGCATTTAATCATTTAAGTGACTTAATCCCTATAGTCACTTTGTTATTTTAAAATTAACTCATAAGAGCTAAAGATATAACAATACGAATATCCACAAAATTAGACTAGTATGCCTAATTTAATGTATAGTTGGTTCAATATTTTGTATAATTGGTATTAGAGATATCTAGCCTAATTTCCCTTTTAAAGGTATAGTTTACAGTTAAATACCTACTATTTATAGATAATAATTGTAATATACCATATTATTATTCTAAATTTATCTTTCGAACTTTTTTATATGTATAAAGCAGTAATTGTTGACGACGAACCAAAAGCTGTACAAAGCTTATCCTGGGAATTAACTAATTTTAATTCAGACATTGAAATAGTTAAGACTTTTACAAACCCGGAAGAGGCTCTTTTGTTTTTAGAAGACTATACCCCTGATTGTTTGTTTCTTGACATTCAAATGCCTTCAATGGATGGTTTTCAATTTCTGGATAAGATTAACAATAAGGATATTGCTGTAGTTTTTACAACTGCTTATGATGAATATGCAATTAAGGCATTGAAAAGGGAGGCTTTAGATTATCTATTAAAGCCAATTGATTCTGACGATTTGAGTGACACTATAAGAAAAATTAAGAAGTTTAAATCTAGAATAATTAATAGTGATAAATTGGAAAATGTTTTATTGGATTTTCACTCAAAAAATAATCAAAAGAAAATAACAATTAGTACCGAAGGTAAGCTGATTTTCTTAAAATTAGACGAAATCCTATTTGTTGAATCTGATGGAAACTATTGTACCTTGTTTTTGCTTGATAATCAAAAAATTCTTGTAACAAAGAAGTTAAAAGAAATTGACAGTTTGTTGCCAGACGAAAGTTTTTTCAGAATTCATAATTCCTATATTATCAACTTAAATAAAATAAAGGAATTTCTTAAAACCGAAGGTTATGTGGTCATGGAATCTGGTCATCGTATACCTGTGGCGAGACAGCGTAAATCTGATTTTTTAGAAAAATTATAATTTTTTTTAGAACAACATCATGATGAAACAAGAAATTAATTTAATTCTTCTTTTAATCTTCTCTTTGAGTATTCAACTTTCCTTGTTTGCTCAAAATAAATATGATGTAGAATATAATTTTCAAGTTGACAAGGTCCTTGAAGAACGAATTAGTAGTTTTTCGGAACTTGAAAATGTTTTTAAATATGACACGGCTGATACCTTGAAAATGATGTATTTAGCCAACAAAAGTAAAGAATTTAATTATCTGGAAGGGCAATCTTTTGCTCTTTATAATTTAGGTAATTTTTTTAGAGACAAATCCTTTTACAACAGGGCAATTGCCTATCATCAAAACGCTTATAATCTGGCATTAAGTGCAGAAAATATTAATTTACAAGTCATAAATCTAAATATGTTAGGTGTTGTATATCGTAGAATTGATGATATTAAAAAAGCATTAGATTATCATCAAAATGCTTTGAGTTTGGCGGAATCACAAGAAGAGATTACAAAGAGCTTAAAAAAAAGTATAGCGGTATCATACAACAGTATAGGGAATATATATTTGGTGGTAAAAGAACCAGATCTTGCTATAAAAAATTTCAATAGATCTTTATCTATTGAAAATGAAATTGGAAATAAATTAGGGCTAGCCATGAATTATCATAATATAGGCTATGCTTATGAAGAGAAAGGTGACATTGATGTCGCTTTATTTAATTATAATAAATCTTTAGAATATAATGAAGAAATTAATTCGTCCATAGGTAAACTTATCTGCAATAATAGTATAGGACAGATTTATTTAAAAATGGGAAATCCTGAAGATGCCATTAAAATTTTAGAACAAAGTTTAATTTTATCTGTAGAGAATGGTGACCCATATTATATCACCTCATCATATATTGGTTTAGGGTGGGCTCAATATGAACTAAACAAATTTGATGAATCTGAATACAATCTAAATAAAGGACTTGAGATAGCAGAGGATCAAAAGTTTTTAACTTCTATTGCAGCAGCAAATATTCATTTATCTGAATTGTACAAAAGAAAAGGAGATTATAAATTAGCATTTGAAAAGTATCTGATTTCTGATGAAATTAATCATATGGTAAGTAGTGACAAAAACAAACAATACGTCAGTTCTTTAAATATGAAATATGAAACTGAGAAGAAGAATAAAGAACTTATACAATTAGCGAAAGAAAATGATCTTAAAGATCAAAAAATAAAAGAAAATAGAAGAAATCTATTTGTTGCCTTGTTTGGAGTATTATTACTAGCTGGAATCTTTTTTGTAGTCAATCGACAAAGTAGGCTAAAAAATGAGAAAAAGATCATTTCATTGGAACAAGATATGCTGCGAAGCCAAATGAACCCCCATTTCATTTTTAACTCTTTAAATTCAATCAAACTATATATAATCAACAATGAAAAAGAAAATGCTGTGTATTACCTGAATAAATTCTCAAAACTCATCAGAAAAATTTTAATGGCCTCAAAAGAAAAAGAAATCACGCTTTCTGAAGAATTAAAAACAATGGACTTGTATATGAACATTGAAAATATTCGATTTTCCAATGAAATAAATTACAAAACCAATATATCTTCTGACGTAGATCTGGAAGCCATTAAAGTACCATCATTAATCCTGCAACCATTTTTAGAAAATGCTTTATGGCATGGTCTATCATTAAAAAAAGAAGACAAATCGATCAATCTAGACATTACTAAAAAAAATGGAAGTTTTATTGTTATTTCTATTGCAGATAATGGTATTGGAAGAAAAGAAGCTCAAAGAATAAAAAGAAATAAATCATTAAAAAGAAAATCTCTTGGACTGGCGATAACCAATGAAAGATTAGAAAATTTTTATAAGGAGTATAACAAAGATTTCAGTATTGAAATCAAAGATCTTTACGATGATAATGGAATTGCTTTAGGAACTAAAGTAATAATAACTATT
>CAYTSL010000060.1:0-9353 GCA_964440415.1 uncultured Flavobacteriaceae bacterium | reverse complement strand
AGGAAAAGAAAAAAACTGGGTAAAAACGATTCCAGGAGAAGGTTGGGAAATTCTGTTTAGACTTTATGGTCCACTTGAGCCCTATTTTGATGGGACATGGAAACCAGACGATTTTGTGAAATTAGACTAATAATAAAATTGATGATAGGGAATTTAAATAGAAATTGAATAAAATGTTTTAGTGTATTATTTGTTTTTCTGATTAGTTCCTTATCTTTTTTTGTATATAAAGTGCTGCCTTATGCCATAGGAAGTTTGGCTTCTTTTTGGTTGCTCGAACGGGTCTGGGCATTTTTTTTAATAAATTTAAAATTGAATAATTTATTAAAATAACAATTAAATAGAATAACTATGAAATTAAAATATCAGAAACTCTCGTTGTTAGTTATTCTATTCGGGACACTACCATTATATGCTCAAATCGATTCTACCGCAATCGATGTGGAACAAAAAGTTTATAACTACAATAATAAATTGGATATTCCTTTAACTTCAGTTGCTGTAGGAATAAGTATTTTTAATTTCACGCAGATTTATAGTAAAGATAGAATCTCAGAAGAAACTATAATGGGTCTTAATAAAGACGATGTTAATAGTTTTGATAGAAGTGTTGCTGGTAATTATAATGAAGGAGCGAAAACTACAAGTGACTTATTTTTCAATGTGTCAGTTCCGTTACCGTTAATTGTATATGCATTTGATAAAAAAATGCGAAAAGATTATTTAACACTTAGCTTATTGTATTTAGAAGCGATGTCATTTACAGGTGCTCTGTACTCAACATCAAACCAATTAAATAATAGAATCAGGCCACTCGCCTATAATGAAGAATTAACACTATCTCAGAGAACAAAAGGAGGTAATCAAAATTCATTTTATTCTGGTCATACCGCACTGGTAGCAACATCTACATTTTTTTTAGCTAAGACCTATGATGATTATCATCCAGATTCTGGTTTTAAATGGGTGTTTTATGGTGGCGCAGGATTGGCTACTTTTTTTACAGGTCATTTACGTGTTCAAGCTGGGCAGCATTTTCGTACAGATGTACTATTAGGTGGAGTAATGGGTGCAGCTTCAGGGTTTCTTGTACCTTTCTTTCATAAAAATAAATTATTTAAAGATGAAAAATTAAGTCTAATGCCAGTCACAGGTGAATTCCATGGGTTAAATTTAGCCTATACATTTTGAGACCATTAAAAGTTTATGAATATAAATAACCATTTGGTTTAATAAAGAAATGTATTATTGCCAGAAATAAGATTACCAACTAATTAGTAGAACTAAACAAAAGTGATATGAAAAAAATTAAACATATCTCACTAATTCTACTCTTCGCTATTTTTCTTCAAAATTGCTCTAGTACCGAAGTATTGGAAGCTTGGAAAGCCGAGCAATCGGTAGTAGATCTTTTTAAGAAGAAAAACGTTCTTGTCATCGCACGAACCTCAAATAATCAAGCGCGCTTGGCTTTTGAAAGTGAACTTGCCAATGAATTGCGTTCAAGGGGCATAAAAACTAGATAAGATAACCTTAAAAGAAGATACTTATACTTGTGAAACTTGTAAGGTTAGTTTTAAAAATTAACATTTTTAAATATGTATGGTTACCTTTAATTAAAAAAAAACCAAGAATGATTAATCCGTTAAAATCCCTCGTTATAGTATTAGCATTGCTATTACTAAACGCATGTGCTACATTCAAGCCACAATATAAAGATGCCAATCCATCTACAACCTTCCCAGATAAGGATATTGCGCATTCATTTTACCTTATTGGAGACGCTGGTAATTCTTCACTTGGAGAATCATCCATCGCATTACAAGCTTTTAAAGTAGAGTTAAGCAAAGCGTCAAAGAATAGTACAGCTATTTTTCTTGGGGATAATATCTACGAAAAAGGCATGCCAAAGAAGGATGATGAGAGTAGATCTTTTGCTGAACATCAATTAAATGTGCAAACAGATGCGGTTAAAGGATTTAAAGGTGAGACAATTTTCATTCCCGGAAATCATGATTGGTACAACAATGGGGTCAAAGGGCTAAAACGACAGGAAAAGTATATTGAAGATCTACTTGGTAAAAACACCTTTTTGCCCGAAAGTGGATGCCCAATAGAGAAAGTGGCCATTTCCGACGAAATAGATTTGATCATTGTAGATTCGCAATGGTATATTACCGATTGGGACAAGCATCCAAACCTTAACGACAATTGTGAATTCAAGACGCGAGAACGATTTATTGATGAGTTTGAAAGCCGTATAAAAAAGGCAAGAGGTAAAACAACCTTGATCGCTATACATACACCTATGTTCACTAATGGACCACATGGAGGGCAATATAGTTTTGGGTCACATATGACCCCGATTCCTGTTTTAGGAACACTAAAAAATGTAATTAGAAAAACTGGAGGTGTTTCTCATGCGGATATGCAAAATAAACGATATACAGAACTTCAAGAGCACTTGGTGACATTGGCTCAAGAAAATGAAAAGGCCATATTTATTTCGGGCCATGAGCACAGCCTTCAGTACTTGGTCGAAGCAAATTTACCTCAAATAATAAGTGGTTCTGGATCCAAAACTTCTGCAACAAGAAATGTTGGTAGCGGAAAGTTTTCTTATGGTAGTCCGGGTTATGCACGATTAGATGTTTTTAAGGACGGCGCGTCTTGGGTTCGGTTTTATTCAGTTGAAAAGGATGAAGTAGTCTACCAAACTGAGGTGCTTAAGGCAAATAATCATGCCAAAATTGATTACCCTGCTACGTTCCCTTCTTCGGTAAAAGCCTCTATCTATTCCAAAGCCGAAACGGAGAAAAGTAATTTTTATAAATCGATGTGGGGAGAACGTTACCGCGACTATTTTAGTACTGAAATTGAGATTCCTACTATCGATCTAGATACATTGTACGGAGGCTTGACACCTGTGCGCAAAGGAGGAGGACATCAATCAAAATCACTGCGATTTGAAGACCCAGAAGGGCGTGAGTATGTACTAAGGGCATTGCGTAAAAATGCAGTGCAATTTATACAAGCGGTTGCATTTGCCGATCAGTATATTACTCCCGATTTAGAGGGCACCGAGACTGAGGCATTATTGATGGATGCCTTCACGGCATCACATCCCTATGCGCCTTTTACCATTGCCGATCTCTCAAAAGCTGTTAACGTGTATTACTCTACGCCACAATTGTTCTATGTTCCTAAACAAAAAGCCATAGGTAAATTTAATGATGAATTTGGCGATGAAATATATATGATTGAAGAACGTGCAGCCAGTGGTCATGGTGATAAACGTGGATTCGGATTTTCAGACGAACTCATCAGTACGTATGATATGCTTGAAAAAATCAGAAAGAACGAAAATCATGTCGTAGATGAGGAAGCCTACATAAGAGCTCGTTTGTTCGATATGGTTATTGGAGATTGGGATCGACACCAAGATCAATGGCGATGGGCTAAATTCAAGGAGAATAATAAAACCATTTACCGACCAGTGCCACGGGATCGCGATCAAGCATTCTCATTAATGGATGATGGTGCACTTATGAATATCGCAACCTTTTTAATACCACCTATTCGTCTATTAAAATCATATGAAGCTGAGTTGAAGGATCCTAAATGGTTCAATGTAGAACCATTTCCATTGGATGTCGCATTGCTCACAGAATCTACTAAAAAGATCTGGGACGAACAAGTTGCGATGATTCAAACTAATTTAACAAATGAGGTTATTGATGAGGCTTTTCAAAAATTCCCGGCAGAAGTACATGATGAAACTGTGCAGGTGATTCGTTCGAAGCTTATAGGAAGAAGAGGTAACTTAAAAACTATTTCTGATGAATATTTCGGAATCGTGAATAAGTATGCTACTGTAAGAGGAACAGATAAAGACGATTGGTTCGTCATTGAGCGTTTGGCTAACGGAATGACTTCCGTAAAGGGATTTCGTATTAAGGGTGGTATCAAAGGAGAACAATTTCATGAACGATTATATGACCCCAATGAGAATAAGGAAATTTGGATTTTTGGTTTGGATGATGACGATTATTTTGAAGTCAAGGGTAACGGTAAGGGTACCATAGCATTGCGACTTGTAGGTGGTCAAAATGTGGACACTTTCAATATTCTTAATGGGAAAGGAGTCCATATTTATGACTATAAAAGTAAGACTACTAAATTTGAGAGCAAAAAAGGACGCTTGCACCTCAAGGATGATTATTACACGAATATTTATGACTATAAAAAGATCAAATACAATACAAACGTAATCCTTCCTACTATTGGGTCAAATCCAGATGACGGATTTAAATTGGGGATTAGTGGTAATTTTAAAAAAAATGCCTATGAGGGAGAAAATTTCACATCAACCAATAGTGTTAAGGCGCAATATTATTTTGCGACTAATGGTTTTGATATCGCTTATAATGGCGAATTCAGTGAGGTGTTCAACAATTTTAATTTAGGACTATCTGCTGGTTTTTCAAGCCCTAATTTTGCTGTAAATTTCTTTGGTTATGGTAATTCTACACCAAATTTAAATTCGGAAGAAGATGCTGATGGTGAAGATATTGAAGATCTTGATTACAATCGTGTTAAGAAGTCAACGTATTCCATTTCTCCATCACTAATTAAAATTGGGGAATATGGAAGTCGTTTCTCTGCAGGGATTACTTTTGAGTCGATAGAAATAGAAAATACAATGGGTCGGTTTATCAATGATTTTCTTGGGACGGATGATGATTTAGATCGTGACGAATTTATTGGGGCAGATATTAATTATAACTTTTCTAATTCAGATAATAATGCCTTCCCAACTCTTGGACTTGATTTTGATCTTTTGTTGGGATATAGGAATAACGTCAATAATTCAAGAAACTTTGGCTTTTTTGTGCCATCACTCGCAGTGGATTATAAGCTGATTCCAAGTGGTAATATTGTGTTAGGGACCAAGATACAGAGTCAAATAAATCTAGGCGATGATTATGAATTTTATCAAGCCGCATCAATTGGCGGTGACAATGGCTTGCGAGGGTATCGTAATCAGAGATTTTCAGGGAAATCTGCTTTTTACCAAAGCACGGATATACGATTTAATTTAAGACGTTATAAAACTGCAGTCATCCCTATTGAGGTTGGATTCTATGGTGCTTTTGACTATGGTCGTGTATGGGTAGATGACGATTTAGTCTCCGATTCTAGTTTTAATGAAGATAGATTGAATACCTCTTTTGGAGGCGGATTATTTTTTAATATGGTCGACATGGTTACTGCAAATATTGGGGTTTTTAACTCTGACGATGGTATTAGGTTTGCGTTTAAACTAGGAGTTGGGTTTTAATTAAAACGCTTCATCAACAATCGGTTGTTCCATTCATCCTTTTTCAATACCACTAAAGTGTTATTGCACATAACTACAACTTAACCTAGTTTTAACATATGGTTAAAGAAACAACTGTTTATGTTTTGGATTCATTGTTTTCTTCTTTGCTGAAATAAGCGGTGCCTTATACAAAAATTGATAACTTGAAAATAAATCACACAATAAAACCATATCATAGCATTCAGTGAAAATTCAGTGAAATAATTTCAAATAAATTGCTACATTTGATATTAACAATATTTTAATGATAAACGTTTTAGTAACTAATTGACCATAAGTTCATTACAATGACAGAGTTTTCTAAAATGTTAAAATTATCTAATCAATGAAAAAATACATCCTGCTAGTATCGTTAATGGTTACAACTTTGGCCTTTTCGCAAACTAAACAAAACTATAATATTGGCATATTGCTTGATAATCTTACGCCAGAATTAAATCCACATATTTTGGCATTACAAAACGAAATAAAAGCTGTAGTTGGAGAAGATGCTATTATTAGTTTTTCTGATGCAAACATCTTGGTTAATGACTTTAATCTAGAAAAGGCCGCATCAAATTATAACACGCTTTTAACTAACAATACAGATATAATACTTGCTTTTGGAATTATAAACAATATGGTCCTTTCTAAATTAAAAGTATATTCAAAACCCACTATTTTATTTGGAGAGATTAATAAAGATCTAGATAAATTTGAAGAAAATAAAACAACTTCTGGAGTTTCAAACTTTACTTATTTAGTTGCTACACAATCATTAAAAAAAGACTTAAGCACCTTAAAGGAATTGACAAGCTTTACTACTGTGGGAATAGCTATAGAAAAACGCTTGGTGGATGTATTGCCATTTAAACCAATATTTGATAAAGAAACTGCGGCTTTAGGTGTTACTTATAAAATTATTCCATATGATAGCAGTGAGGACATTGTAAATGCTATTAATGACGAGATTGATGCATTTTATTTGGCGAGTGGTTATTTTCTGACCAATAACGATATTCTTAAAATTGCAGACAAACTTATTGAAGAAAAAATTCCGTCTATAACAAGCACATCTATCGATGACGTTGAAAGGGGCCTAATGGCAACAAACCAGTCTAAAGATAACCAAGATCAATTTGTTCGACGTATTGCATTAAGTATAGAAGCATATGTCAATGGACAAGATTTTTCAGAATTATCAGTATATATTAAAACCTATGATAAGCTTACTATAAATTTTAATACAGCGGAGAGTGTAGGAATGTCCATGAAATACAGCTTAATAGCCAGGACCGATTTTGTTGGTGATTTTGTAAATGTGCTATCAGAAAAAAAATACAATCTTCTGGATGTTATGAAAACTGTGGTGGGTGAAAACCTAAACTTACAGTCTAGTAAAAAAGAAATTGCCTTAAGCGAACAAGATGTAAAAACATCTAAAAGCGATTACTATCCTAGTGTTATTGCAAGTGCGAGTGGCACTTATGTGGATCCGGATTTGGCAGCTGTATCATTTGGTAATTCACCTGAGTTTTCAACTGCAGGTGCGATTACTTTAGATCAAACATTGTTTTCTGAAGCAGCGAATGCCAATATTTCAATTCAAAAGGATTTATTAGAGGCACAGCGTGAAGCCTATAATGCAGATGAGCTCGATGCCATATTTGA
This sequence comes from uncultured Flavobacteriaceae bacterium, assembly GCA_964440415.1. Classification (GTDB taxonomy): domain Bacteria; phylum Bacteroidota; class Bacteroidia; order Flavobacteriales; family Flavobacteriaceae; genus Site-B1. Next base: position 2,320 of record CAYTSL010000060.1, on the reverse strand, counting down.
AGCATCAAGCGTATACTTTAATGCTTTAATTTTAAAAGCAAATCTTCAAATCCAGAATCAGAATTTAAATCTCACAAAAAAGAATTTACAAGTTGCAGAGCAAAATTTTGAAGCCGGACAATCTGGAAAATCTGATGTATTGCGTTTTACAAGTGAGAACGCTCAAAACACTCAAGTTTTGGTTGAATCAGGCAGCCGATTAGAGCAAACTCTCTTATTATTGAATCAATTACTTAACAATCCAATTGATTTAGAAATTGATGTTGAAGAAGCTGAACTAGGAGAAGGCATTTACGAAAATTTTAATTATGAACAATTACGTACCCTTATTGACGACTCTAAATTGCGTAAGCCTTTTATTGAATATTTGATAATAGTTGCTAAAGAAAACGCACCAGAAATTAAATCATTAGATTATAATTTAAGCGCTACCAAACGCAATATAAAACTCAACGATGCCGGGCGATTTTTACCAACATTGGCTTTGCAAGGTGGATACGATAACATATTTAGCAGATCCGGAGCTGGTAGCACGGCCCCAATTGGTTCTTCATTAGTAGACGATAGTTACTATGTTGGTGCAAACATTTCTCTTCCAATTTTTAATAGAACACAAACCAATATTAATAAGCAAATAGCCACAATACAGCAAGACCAACTTAGCATTAATAAAGAAAATATAGAACTAGGCATAGAGACCAATGTTAATAATGCGGTATTAGAATTAATTAACCAAATTGCCAATATTGAAATTTCAATTATATCTGAAGAAGCAGCTAAAGAAGGATTAGAGCTCACACAAACCTCCTACTCAAATGGTGCTGTTACTATTGTTGAGCTATTAGATTCACAAAATAATTATCTATCTGCGCAACTATCCAGAGTAACTGCCGTATATAGCTATTTATTGAGCTCAATTCGGTTAGAACGAATTGTAGGATATTACTTCCTATTGCATACGCAAGCTGAGAATCAAGCTTTTATTGATGCATTTAACGATTATTTACAAAATAAAAACTAATATAACCATGTTTAAAATGAAAAACAGCATACTCACATTCGGACTACTTTTAGTGACCATTTTCTTCTTGTCTTGCAAGGAAGAAAAGATAGTAGAACCGCCTATACGTCCAGTAACCTATCAAGAAGTTGGCTTTTTAGGAGACGAAGCTACACGAACATTTAGTGGAACAGCCAATACAGATAAAGTTATAAAATTAAGTTTTAGAAGTAGCGGAATTATCACCGAGTTTAATTTAAGAATTGGGCAAACGGTAAAAGAAGGACAATTGTTAGCGAAGTTAGATAATGTGCAGGCACGTCTTAATTACGAGAACTCGCTGTCTTCATTAAATTCTGCAAAATCTCAAATGAATACTGCAAAACTAAGTTTAAATCGTGTGCGGTCACTTTTCGAAAAAGGAAGTACATCACTAAGTGATTTTGAAGCTGCAAAAAATGAGTATAGAACTGCTGTTGACAGTCAAGAATCTGCTAAGCGAAGTGTTTCTATTCAACAAGAACAAATTCGTTACGGCTATTTATATGCACCTGGAAATGGGATCATTGCGCAAGTAAATGCCGAAATAGATGAAAATGTTGGTCCTGGGCAACCAATTGCTGTTTTAAATGCAGGAACGGAGATGGAAATTGCCTTGGGATTACCAGAAAATGTGATTAATCAAGTAAAAGAAAATATGGCTGTAAAGATTCAATTATCAGCGCTCGAGGGTAGGACCTTTAATGGGTTAATAACAGAAGTTTCGCCATCAATAGATCCTAATACGTCTACATATCCTGTGCGATTAGAAATTACTAATCCGTCACAAGACATTAAATCTGGAATGGCAGCTAATGTTACTTTTGAGTTCGGCAAGAAACAATCAATAATCAAAACATTAGTGATTCCTGCAAAATCTGTTGGAGAAGACACAAATGGAAATTTTGTGTTTTTAATTGAAGAGTCTGGCGATAAAACAATTGTCAAAAAGCAACCCATAACCATTGGCAATTTAACTTCTCAAGGGTTTGAGGTAACTGAAGGATTAGCTGCTGGTCAAAAAATTGCTATAGCTGGTTTACAAACCTTACTCGACGGACAAGAAGTGAAGTTTTAGTAATTATCAAACAATTAAAATCACGCTCCCTAATTATTAGGGTTTATAAATCAACAACTATCAAACTATGAATCTTACAAAGTTCTCCATAGAAAAAAATAGAATCACATATGCACTTCTGGCTGTTGTAGTATTGCTGGGTGTTTCGTTATACCAAGGCCTACCCCGAGATAGTATGCCTCCAATGAATATTAAATCGGCAA
>CAYTSL010000059.1:5327-9389 GCA_964440415.1 uncultured Flavobacteriaceae bacterium | reverse complement strand
CGTTTATTGGGTTTAGTCGCCCATTCCCAATGATCTTTATTACTCCAAAAGTGTGCATTTTTAAAAGCTGACTCATAGTTAGTTCTATCCTTGTTCCATTGAATGCTACCACCACAATGATCAAAATGAAGATGAGTCATAAAGACATCTGTGATATCATCTCTATGGAAACCAACTTTATTCAACGATTTGTCAATGGTATCATCACCCCAAAGATGATAGTAACCAAAAAATTTATCACTTTGTTTATTTCCCATTCCAGTATCGATCAATATCAATCGGCTTCCATCTTCTATCAACAAACAGCGCGCAGCAATATCAATCATATTATTGGAGTCTGCGGGATTAGTTTTATGCCACAATGATTTAGGCACTACACCAAACATGGCACCACCATCAAGTTTAAAATTGCCAGAATTAATTGGGAATAAGTTCATTGTCGTGCAAATTAATAAAACAATAGTTTAAACACCAAAAACTTAAGAAATAATTAGGAGGCTTGCGTTTAATTAAAAAAGTCTATTTTTAGCTTTAATAATTTTTAATGAAAAAGTTAGAACGAAGCCTTTCTTTAACTACTGTAATCGCCATTAGTATTGGTGGAATGTTAGGAAGTGGAATTTTTGTACTTCCAGGGATAGCAGCGGCGAAAACAGGATCTTCAGTTTGGTTGGCTTATTTGCTCGCAGCAGTTTGTATATTGCCAGCGGCATTATCAAAATCAGAGTTAGCTACAGCTATGCCATCTTCTGGCGGGACCTATGTCTATGTAGAACGAGCTTTTGGACCTGCTTTTGGAACTATTGCTGGAATTGGGCTTTGGTTATCTCTTCTTCTTAAAAGCTCATTTGCGCTGGTAGGTTTTGGGGCATATTTATCAATATTGGTTAACATTGACCCTCAACTTACGAAATACGTTGCTGTGTTTTTCCTTTTATTAATTCTTTTACTCAATATTTTTGGAGTGAAACAAGTAGGTAAAGTTCAAATTATTATTGTTTCAATAAGTGTAATTAGCCTTAGTTTAATTTTAATTTTTGGCTTGCCAAAAGTTTTGCCAAATCTCCTAGATCCTTTTTTAATAAACGGTAATTTCGGATTAATTTCTACAGTAGCATTTGTGTATATATCTTATGCAGGTGTTACCAAGGTAGCCGCTATCGCGGGAGAGATTAGAAATCCAAGTAAAAATCTCCCACGGGCTATGATATTGTCATTATTAATTATGACAGTTATCTACGTTTTTGTCGCATTTGTTTTAGTGGGAAACATTCCCATGGAAGATTTAAAAACTGACCTCAAGCCAATATACACTATTTCAAATTTATTAGGAGGGTCATATATTGGATATATCGCCGCTATTGTGGGAGTGATTACCTTAATATCTATGGCCAATTCTGGCGTTTTAGCCGCATCAAGGTTTCCGTTTGCCATGGCTATAGATGAGTTACTTCCTAGATTTATGAGTAAAATTCATTCCAAGTATCTTACACCAGTTTCTACTATTGTATTGACCTGTATTGTCATGACGTTGGTTATTTTATTTCTTGATGTAGAGAAAATAGCTAAACTGGCTAGTGCTTTTATGGTAAGTATGTTTATCTCTGTTAATGCCTGTGTGATTGTTTTAAGAGAAACTTCAGCACAATGGTATAAACCCCAATATCGTTCTCCTATGTACCCTTTTGTACAATTATTTGGAATAATTAGTGGAATCATTTTATTAGTGTTTCTCGGATTAATGCCTTTTGTTGCTATATTATCCATTTCCCTTTTGGGTTTTATAATTTATTTAACGTTCGGAAAAAATGCTACAAGAACAGGCGTATTAAGAAAATATGGCCATAGACCAGCTCTATATTTGTTTTATAATAAAAAAAACAGAAAAAAGAAATTACACCAATATCAAAAAAATATAAACACAAATAATTTAGATGGTAAATTAGTATCTGATGCTGGTGTTATTGTTCCTTTGCTTGGTAATGAAAATTCACCTGAAATGCTGGTTGAGATTGGCGCGGCAATAAATAAAAAAGAAAAAATTCAGGCTGTAAATATTACAGAAGTTCCCAATCAAACATTTTTAGACGCTTTTACCGAGGAAAACCCCAAAATAGAATCTTTAGAGAGGAGAATGACTAGGCTGGCAAATTTTAAAAAGATTAATCTAGACTTTGAAGCAGCAGTGACTCATGAAGTATCTGATACAATTCATGAATTGAGTAATCAAACAAACTGTGATTGGCTGGTTATGGGTTGGAACGGTAGGGCGCATAGGGGTATTTTGGTTAGAAACCCAATAGGCTGGTTGGTAACCAACATTAACTCTGATTTTGCCCTGTTTAAAGATAATGGAGTTAGATATATAGGCAAAGTCCTGTTGGCCCTAAGGCCTGGAAGAAAGGATAAAAACTTTGTTGCGGTAGCAGACAGAATTTGTCAATTCTACAATGCTTCTTTGACCTTATTACAAGTGGTTCCAGAAGACACTTCAAATGTGGATATGCGAGAAATGAAAACAAAGTCCGAATATGTTTTAAGAAACACAGTTTCTGAAAATGAAGTCATTATTCAAAAGAACAATAATTCTATTGAGGCTATAACAAAAGCTTCAGCGGGCTATGACCTTCTTATTTTAGGTACACCGGAAAAAGATAACTGGAAAAATGTACTATTAGGAAAAGGAAAAGATAAATTCACGGAACAATCTGCTTGTTCTGTTTTAAGGCTCACAATGAAAGACTAATTAATTGTTTCTTTAGACACAATTAATTTTAATTAGTATTTTAACACCAAAATTCAGCCAATGTTAGAATTAGCGGGAATCATTATATTAGGAATATTAGCCCAATGGTTTGCATGGAAATTCAAAATTCCAGCAATCTTACCACTGATTTTAATTGGTTTATTAGTTGGGCCTATTGCGGCGGAATTTTTATCAGAAGATGGCACAAAATGGATTGAACCTGTTTGGAATGGTGAAAAAGGATTGTTCCCAGGTGACGGCCTTTACTATTTTGTTTCGTTAGCTATTAGTATAATTCTTTTTGAGGGCGGATTGACTCTAAAACGTAATGAAATTAGAACATTAGGACCTGTAATCACAAAACTGATAACCCTAGGAGCTGCTATTACATTTTTTGGAGGAGGTTTGGTTGCGTATTATGTTTTTGATTTAAGCTGGGAATTAGCCTTTTTATTTTCTGCTTTAATAATTGTTACTGGACCAACAGTGATTACACCAATTTTAAGAAATATTCCGCTTAAAAAGGATGTTTCAGCCGTATTAAAGTGGGAAGGAATCCTTATAGACCCTATTGGAGCATTGGTAGCCGTATTAGTTTTTGAATTTATAAGTGTTGGAGGAGGAAGTGGCTTTACAGAAACAGCACTTATTGAATTTGGAAAGATATTACTATTTGGAACTACGTTTGGATTTACTTTTGCGCACGCTCTGGCTTTTGCGATTAACAAAAACCTCATTCCCCACTATTTGTTGAACGTAGTATCACTATCTACAGTGTTAATGGTTTTTGTTATATCCGATATTTTTGCTCATGAATCGGGTTTGTTAGCTGTTGTTGTAATGGGAATGGTTCTAGGTAATAATAAATTAGAAAACATAAAAGAGCTGCTATACTTTAAAGAATCTCTTAGCGTTTTACTTATTTCTATTCTGTTTATCCTATTAGCTGCTAACATAAATATTGAAGACATGCTGCTTTTATATAACTGGAAGACAGCGATATTATTTACAATAATTGTATTTGTAATTAGACCATTAGCTGTATTCTTAAGCACAACTGGCTCCAATTTAAAGACCAACGAAAAGATATTTATTAGTTGGGTGGGTCCTCGTGGTATTGTGGCAGCTGGTATTGCTTCTCTTTTTGGAAGCAAGTTGATGAAGGCGGGTGTTGAGGGTGCAGAGTATATTACACCATTAGTATTTATGGTTGTTTTGGGAACGGTTTTATTAAACGCAACTACTGCAAGAATTTTTGCCAAAGCAGTGGGAGTCTTTTTAACAAAGAGCGAAGGAATTCTAATAATAGGAGCAGG
>CAYTSL010000059.1:2540-5227 GCA_964440415.1 uncultured Flavobacteriaceae bacterium | reverse complement strand
AAATTAACAGAGGTGGCAAGAAAGTATCCAAAGATCCATGAAGAAGAAGTAGATTCTAAAGCGCATTATGAATCGTTAATTGAAATAGCCAAAAGCAATGAAGACATCGTGCCGTTATTCATCAAATTAAAATCAGGCTTTTTAGATATTGTTCCAGCCTTTAATAAAGACGTTAGACTAGATGAAGAATCAAAACTTGTCTATTTAGGAAAGAAAATAGATACATAGAATTCAGTTGTTTAAAAAATAAATCTAATTTACCTCATAAGTTTCTCCGGAGAAAAATAAATCATCTACTTTTCTAAAACTTGATCTGGATTTAACCTCTTCGGTTAAAGCATCCATTCTTTCTTCTAAAGTCACGTCATCAAAACTTCTTATAATTCCTGTTACTAGAGGATATTCTAATCTAACAAGCATTTGGTGCAAAGTTGGATCTTGCTCTTTAGAATTATGTACTAAAATATCTTCTTCAGTAACATCATTCTCACCAATGGTTGCAACTTCTAATTTTAATCTGTTTAACACTAAACCTTTATTTTTTTCTTTACCAAAAATCATTGGTTTACCATGTTCGACAAAAAGTTGTTTATCTTCTCTCACAGCTTTATCCGTATATTGGGTGAAACAGCCATCATTAAATATAACGCAGTTTTGTAAAACTTCTATTAATGATGTTCCTTTGAATTTTTCAGCTTGAATAAACAGCTCTGTCATTTCTTTTGGAGTATTACCTCCAATTCTAGCAAAGAAACGAGCTTGCGAACCAATCGCCAACTCACCTGGTTGAAATGGAGGCTGAATGTTTCCATTAGGTGAAGATTTTGTTTTCTGACCAACTAATGAAGTTGGAGAGAATTGTCCCTTTGTTAATCCATATATTTCATTATTAAAAAGAATAATATTTAAATCTATATTTCTTCTTAAGACATGAATAAAGTGATTGCCACCAATAGCCATTGAGTCTCCATCTCCAGTAATAACCCAAACACTTAAATCTGGATTTGCCAGTTTAACACCAGACGCTATTGCAGGAGCCCTACCATGAATACCATGCATACCATAAGTATCCATATAATATGGAAAACGCGATGAACATCCAATTCCAGAAATAAATACAACATCTTCTTTTTTTACTCCCATTTCCGGAAGTGCTTTTTGCATAGAACGTAAAATAACATAATCGTCACAACCTGGACACCATCTTACTTCCTGATCGCTTGCAAAATCTTTAAACGTATATTCTTTAACAGCTGTTTCCATAATTATTTTACTAATTGTTTAAATTTTTCAATCAATTCAGTATTTCCAAAAGGAAGGCCTTGTATTTTATTGAACTGAAGAAAGTCAAATCCCCCGTGATTAATTTTTAAAACTTTTGCGAACTGACCATTGTTTAATTCGCAAACCACAATTTTTTTGAACTTCTTAAGAACTTCTTCAGTATTCTTTGGTAGTGGATTTATATAATTAAAATGAGCAAAGCCAATATTTTTAAATCCTTCTTCATTTAGTTGTTCGACTGCTGAATGGAGCGAACCATATGTTCCACCCCACCCTATAACCAATAGATCACCTTCACTCGCAAACTCAGAATTTAATTCTGGAATGTAATTTTGTACACGTTTTATTTTTTCGGCCCTTATATTTGTCATAAACTCATGATTTTCAGGAACATAAGAGACGTTTCCTGTAGCTTTATCCTTCTCAAGCCCACCAACCCTATGCTCAAGTCCAGGAGTTCCAGGAATTGCCCAGTTACGAGCCAGAGTGTCCTCATTTCTGGTATACGGATGCCAATTGTCATGATATTCAGAAACAAGATTATTTTTTATTTTCGGCATGTCATCAACAGATTCGACTTTCCAAGGAGCAGATCCATTCGCTATATAACCATCTGTTAATAGAATAACCGGAGTCATATGTTCTAAAGCTAGTTTACATGCTCTATATGCATAGTTAAAACAGTTGGCAGGGGTACTTGCGGCAATTACTATCACAGGGCTTTCGCCATTTCTACCATACATAGCTTGCAAAAGATCCGACTGTTCTGTTTTTGTTGGCAATCCGGTTGAAGGACCACCTCTTTGCACATTAACCACAACCAGAGGTAATTCAATCATCATAGCTAATCCTAAGGCCTCCCCTTTTAGCGCTAATCCTGGTCCGGAAGTAGTTGTAATAGCTAAATCACCAGCAAAGGAAGCTCCAATTGCCGATGTTATTCCAGCAATTTCATCTTCTGCCTGAAAAGCCTTAACACCAAAATGTTTATGTTTAACTAATTCATGTAAAATATCAGTTGCAGGTGTAATTGGATAAGAACCTAAAAATAATTCTAACCCAGATTTTTCGGCAGCAGCCAAAAACCCCCAAGCGGTTGCCGTGTTACCCATAATAATTCTATAGGTTCCAGAATCCATTTTAGCTGGAGCAATTGTATATGCATTAGGAATTAACTCTAAAGTATTGGCATAATTATGACCAGCTTTTAACACTTTAGCGTTAGCTTCAATTACATGGGGTTTAGATTTAAACTTATTTTTTAAAAAGTTTATAGTATAATCAGTAGATCGATTATACATCCAGTATACCATACCTAAGGCAAACATGTTCTTGCTTCTGGTGATACTTTTGTTATCTAGTCCTTCTACATTCTTTAATGTCTCTTTGGTTAAAGACGTCAT
>CAYTSL010000059.1:0-2440 GCA_964440415.1 uncultured Flavobacteriaceae bacterium | reverse complement strand
GATACACCATAAAGACTGCCTTGAGGCGCTCTAATTTCTGAAGGATAATTAGGAAAAGTGGCTATATCGTTACCAAACATTGCCGAAGTGTCTGAGAATTGCGTACCCGTTAACTGCATTCCATCTCCGGAATCTCCAACAAACCGTATTATTACAGCTTCCAGAACTTCATGTTTAGGCTTTTTGATGGTTGTTTTCATAGCTTTTGAGTTTTGTAAGAACACTACTAAATTATTGAAAGTAAATGTAATTGGTCAAAATTACTTTCACTTTTTAAAAGGAAATATGATTTTTATCATTTACGTGGTGTAAAAAGTATCATAATTTTACCCCAATATTAATTAAAACAGAAAACAATGGCTATTATTATAACAGATGAATGCATTAATTGTGATGCTTGTATTTCAGAATGTCCTAACAATGCAATTTATGAACCAGATCAAGAATGGGCATATGCAGAGGAAACAGCCTTATCAGGATCTGTTACAACTCCAAATGGGGAAGAAGTAGATGCAGACGAAATGAATGATGCAGTATCAGATGAGTTTTATTACATCGTTCCAGACAAATGTACTGAATGTAAAGGATTCCATGATGAGCCTCAATGTGCATCAGTTTGTCCAGTAGATTGTTGTATTCCTGATGAAGATCACGTTGAAAATGAAGATACACTTTTAGCTAAAAAAGCTTGGCTGCACGCTGAATAATTAAAGCAAACAAGGTTTTTTAGTAACTATTTTGCGTAAAAGCACTTATAATTGACAAATTGTAAGTGCTTTTATATTTTTAAACAAAATGTGCTTATATCCATTTACAATTAGATAAAATGAAATCACATTTCAAAGCAACAAAAGTCACCTTATCTTACCTAAAGTCTGATTTTTGCTGATAAATATCATAGTCTGCGCATCAGATTCGCCATAATTTTACACCATCTTTTAAATCGTTTAAAAAGCATTAGAAGTTTAGACTAGACAGAATAGATGCAATATTTCTGATGCATAATCTTAAATACTAATTATGAAAAAAGAGTTTCCAAAACTAATTTGTGATGCCAATGAGGCAGTTGCACAGGTTGCACATAAAACCAATGAAGTTTGTGCAATCTACCCAATTACTCCAGCATCACCAATGGGCGAACACGTAGATGTTTACAGCTCAAAAGGACAAAAAAACATTTGGGACAATGTCCCTCGCATAGTAGAAATGCAGAGTGAAGGTGGCGCGGCTGGTGCAGTACATGGTTCGTTACAAGCAGGAGCTTTAACAACAACATTTACAGCCTCTCAAGGATTGTTGTTAATGATTCCTAACATGTATAAAATGGCAGGAGAGTTGTTACCATCAGTAATTCATGTAGCAGCAAGAACACTTGCAACGCATGCATTATCAATTTTTGGTGATCATTCTGATGTCATGGCAGCAAGACAAACAGGATTCTCCATGTTATTTGGTGGTTCTGTACAAGAAGCGCAGGATTTTGCACTTATTTCCCAAGTAGCTACATTAAAATCGAGAATACCATTCATGAATATTTTTGATGGATTTAGAACCTCTCATGAGATTTCTAAAATTGATGGTATTACTGATGATATTATTAAGGATATGATGCCAGAAGATGAAATAATGGCTCATAAAAAACGATCGTTAGATCCAGATAATCCAGTAATTAGAGGTACATCTCAAAACCCAGACGTGTTCTTCCAAGCAAGAGAAGCTGCAAACCTTTATTATGATAAAGTTCCTGGAATTGTTGAGAAAACAATGGATGAATTTTATAAACACACAGGAAGAAAATATAGCTTATTCTATTATGTAGGTCATCCTGAAGCAGAAAAAGTAGTGATAATTATGGGTTCTGGTCAAGGTCCTGTAATGGAAGCTGTTGATACAATGGTTAAAAATGGCGAAAAGGTTGGTGCTATTATAGTACGTTTATTTAGACCGTTCTCTATTAGTCATTTTGTAGATGCATTACCAAAAACGGTTAAAAAAGTTGCTGTTTTAGACAGAACTAAAGAACCAGGTGGTGTAGGAGAACCTCTTTATTTAGATGTTGTATCTGCATTTATGGAAAGTGATAGAGCAATGCCAGAAATTATTGGTGGACGTTACGGATTATCTTCTAAAGAATTCGACCCTGCAATGGTTAAAGCCGTTTATGATGAGCTTGACAAAAAACAACCACTCAATCATTTTACAATTGGTATTAATGATGATGTTTCACACAGAAGTTTAGAAATTGGAAGCCGTTTACAAACTGTTAAAACCACATTCAACTGCATGTTCTATGGGTTAGGTTCTGATGGTACTGTTGGTGCAAACAAAAACTCAATTAAGATTATTGGAGAAACGACTGATAACTATGTACAAGGTTATTTCGTTTACGATTCTAAAAAAGCAGGTGCACAAACCGTATCACATTTACGTTTTGGACCTA
>CAYTSL010000058.1:0-9454 GCA_964440415.1 uncultured Flavobacteriaceae bacterium | reverse complement strand
GGTCCTGGATTAGGAATTCGCATTTTGGGTGATATTACTTCAGAAAAAGTTCAAATTCTGCAGGAAGTAGATGCTATCTTTATAAATAATCTAAAAAAATGGAATTTGTATGATGACGTATGGCAAGCTGGAGCCATGTTATTACCTGTAAATAGTGTAGGAGTAATGGGTGATGAACGTACATATGAAAAATGTGTGGCTTTAAGAGCTGTAGAAAGTACGGATGGTATGACTGCAGATTGGGTAAATTTACCCTACGAATTTTTGCAAAAAACATCTAACGAAATAATAAATAAAGTAAAAGGCGTTAATAGAGTAGTGTACGATATAAGTTCTAAACCTCCTGCAACTATTGAATGGGAATAATAGGGTATGGTCTTTGCAGTGAAACTTAACGTAAAATAATATATAAAAGTTTATGAAACATTTTTTAATCTTATTTTCGCTAGCATTTATGCTTGGGTGTTCTGTTTTAAATGCACAAAACTACAGAACTCATAAAGTTTTAAAAGGTGAAACCATATATTCAATTGCAAAGGAATACATGGTAACGCCATTTGATATTTATAAATTAAATCCTGACACGAAACAAGGGATAAAAGAAAACTCAGTATTAATTATTCCAGCAAGTAAAGAGGGTACACCAGATATTATTTATGAAAATGAATTCATAGGTTATAAAAAACACAGAGTAAAAAGAAAAGAAACGCTATATGGTTTGGCAACAAAATACAATGTAACTCAAGACGAAATCAAAAAACACAACACTTGGTTGTATTCAAAAAATTTAAAGAAAGGAGATAGGCTTCAAATCCCAATTTTTAAAAAAGTAAAGAAATTACCTGAAGAGTTAGATTCATCTGTTAGGAAATATGCTGTAAAACCAAGTGAAGGAAAATGGAGGATAGCCTACAAGTTTGGTATTTCGTTAGATGAATTGAATAGTTTGAATCCAGACTCGGGTAGTACCTTAAAAGTAGGTCAGCTAATAAATGTTCCAAATATTGCAGATAATGAGATTAGGAACTTTGATGAATTCTATAGTTATTACGAAGTATTACCTAAAGAGGGATTTTATAGATTAAAAATTAAATTAGGATTATCCCAGGAAGAGCTTGAAAACTTAAATCCTGAATTAAGATCAACAGGTTTAAAGGCAGGAATGGTATTAAAATTACCTCTAAATGGATTCGTTGATTCAGAAAATGCCAAAAAAACAATAATAAGTTTAGCCGATAGTATCAACAATTATACTGAAAAACATTTAGTTGTTATGCTTCCTTTTAAGTTACATACTGTGAATAGCGATTCTGTTTATGAGGCCAAACATAAAATAAAGAATGACAAAACTATGAGCAGAGCTTTAGATTTTCACTCTGGTGTTTTAATGGCAATCGAATCAGCAAAGCAACTTGGTATTTCAACAAAGGTGGACGTGTATGATACAAAAAAACAGCAAACAGAAACCATGAATATTATTAAAAATAATAACTTTTATGGTGTGGATGTAGTAATTGGCCCATTAATGAAGAATAATTTTGAAAAGGCAGCTTCAATGCTTTTAAACCGCAATATTCCTGCAGTTTCACCTTTAACCAGAGAAGTTCGATTATATGATAACGTTTTTCAAAGTAGACCTTCTTCAAGTTTATTACAGAATAGAATAATTCAATACTTTAAACAAGATTCTTTAGTTAAAAAAGTATTTATAATTCATGATGCAAAAAATAAATCTACGGCGTTGCTTTTAAAAGGTAAATTTCCAAATGCTAAAGTAATAAGTTCAAAAAGGGATAAGGATGGTAAGGATTTGAATTATGTATTACTGGATGATTTTATAATTGATGAAGAAGAAGGAATAAATATTTTTTCTGAAGGAAAAAATGTTGTTTTTCTTGAAACAACAAATGAAGGATTTGCATCTAACGTTTCAAGTATTTTAAATTCATTAATTAGTGAAGAGAAGCAAATTATTTTAGCCACAACAAATAAGAATAGTGCGTTTGAAGGACAAAATATATCTAATATTTATCTATCTAATCTCCAATTTCATTTTCCTTCAATGACGAAGGATTTTGATGAGTCCAAGCCTAACTCTTTTATTACAGCTTACAAGAAAAAATATGGATATACACCCAACAATTATGCCATTAGAGGTTTTGATCTAACCCTGGATGTTCTGCTTCGTTTATCTTATACAGGTAATCTTTTTGATTCAACGAATTTAATTTCTGAAACCGTATATACAGAGAATAAATTTTTGTATAAAAAGAAACTTTTTGGAGGTTATTATAATAACGCTTCCTATATTATAAAGTACAAAGATCTCATGATTGTGGAAGTTGAATAGTAGCACTTACAATAAGCATTTTTCATTCACGTTCTTGAGTTATGCTAAACGTAATGCATATTCTTATAGTTCTTATTTTCTCCCAACAAGTTGAATATTCCATTTTATGGAGTGAATATGAAAGGCTTAATTGGAGTGATTTTAAGGGAGAACCTACATCAAATATTATTGCCGCGGCACTGACCGCATCTGGATTAACATTTGATTTTTCAGCAAAAACAACCCAAACTAAATTAATAGAATTTAAAGCTATAGTAGAAGCAAGATTCTACCCTGATCAATCTTGGTACAGAAAGGAATATATCAATTCTGTAGTATTAGCTCACGAGCAACTTCATTTTGATATCACAGAATTACATGCCAGAAAATTACGAAAGCAAATAGCTGAAGCGAATTTTACAATTAAAATAAAACGAGAAATTTCTAGACTCCATAGCACGATCAACAAACAATTAAAAGAAATGCAAAATAAATATGATCGTGACTCAGACTATTCAAGAAGTATAGAAATTCAAAAAAAATGGCAGGCCTTTGTCAATAGTGAATTAGATAAACTATCTAAATATAAATAGACTTGGATTTAGAATCAAACAAGGATTTTTTAGTGAAAATGGCACATACAAAAATGCCATTTGGTAAGTATAAAGGTTATTTTTTATTAGATATACCGGAATACTATTATTCTTGGTTTAGTCTAAAAGGATTTCCTCAAGGGACTCTAGGCCAAATGATGGAACAGATGTATGATATAAAAATCAATGGTTTGGAAAGTATTATTAAAAATATCCAAAGGCAATTTCCAAAGGAATAATGTTTATAAACAATCTTGAATTGTACTTAATATTCCAATCAAAATCACTAATTTTATCCGCGTTAAAAGCGCAACATGACGACTAAATATATTTTTGTAACTGGAGGAGTTACTTCTTCACTCGGTAAGGGCATTATAGCAGCATCCTTAGCAAAACTGCTCCAAGCACAAGGTTATAGAACCACAATTCAAAAATTAGACCCTTATATAAATGTAGATCCTGGCACCTTAAATCCTTATGAACATGGTGAATGTTATGTGACTAATGATGGAGCAGAAACCGACTTGGACTTGGGTCATTACGAACGATTTTTAAATGTTCCTACAAGTCAGGCAAATAATGTAACTACTGGCAGAATTTATCAAAGTGTCATAGAAAAAGAACGTAGAGGAGAGTTTTTAGGTAAAACGGTTCAGGTCATACCTCATATAACAGACGAAATAAAACAAAGAGTTCAAATTCTTGGAAATTCTGGTGACTATGACATTGTAATAACAGAAATTGGTGGAACAGTTGGTGATATTGAATCTTTACCATATGTTGAAGCAGTTAGGCAGATGAAATGGGATCTTGGAGAACACAATGCCATAGTAGTTCATTTAACTTTAATACCATACTTGTCTGCAGCTGGAGAATTAAAAACTAAACCTACCCAACATAGTGTAAAAACCTTAATGGAAAGTGGAGTTCAGGCAGATATATTAGTTTGTAGAACTGAACATGAACTTAATGAAGGTATTAGAACTAAAATTGCTAGATTTTGTAATGTTAGAGAAGAGGCTGTAATTCAGTCAATAGATGCTTCTACAATTTACGATGTTCCTAATTTAATGCTTGATGAAGGATTGGATAAGGTTGTTTTAAAGAAGTTAGGATTAAAAAGTTCAACTCCAGATTTAAAAGGTTGGAATCAGTTTTTAAAACGCTTTAATAATCCTAAATCTGAAGTTACGATAGGATTGATTGGCAAGTATGTAGAGTTACAAGATTCTTATAAATCGATTTTAGAATCATTCATTCATGCAGGTGCTGTGAATGAAGTCAAAGTTAATGTAGAGCCAATACATTCGGAATATTTAAAACAAAATAATACGAAAATAAAATTATCTCATTTAGATGGTGTTTTAGTGGCTCCTGGTTTTGGAGAAAGAGGCATTAAGGGAAAGATCGATGCCATTAAATATGTTAGAGAAAATGGTGTTCCATTTTTAGGAATATGTTTAGGTATGCAAATGGCAGTTATTGAATTTGCTAGAAATGTTCTTGGAATCTCTGATGCTAATTCAACAGAAATGGATGAAAATACCTCTCATCCTGTTATTAGTTTAATGGAAGAGCAAAAAGATATAGTTAATAAAGGAGGTACAATGCGTCTTGGAGCATGGGAATGTGAATTAAAAGAAAAAACCCTAGTGCATAAGATATATGGTAAAAAGAAAATTAAGGAGAGACACAGGCATAGATATGAGTTTAATAACCATTATAAATCTAAAATTGAAGAAGCTGGTATGTTGACAACTGGCTTAAATCCTGAAACAGGTTTAGTAGAGATTATTGAAATTCCTGATCATCCTTGGTTTGTGGGAGTTCAGTATCATCCAGAATATAGAAGTACAGTTGCTAACCCACATCCTCTTTTTGTGGATTTTGTTAAAGCAGCTTTAAATTTTAAAAAAAATAAGAATAGTGTCAGTATGGCACAAAAGTAAAATTGGTTGGATTTTTGACTGATACTTACTTTCCTCATAAAACATGGGAATAAATTAAGAATATGGAAGAAAGAAAAATAGATATAAATTCAATAATCGGGTTTGTCCTGATTTTTGCGATTTTATTATTTATGCTTTGGAAAAATCAACCAACTCCTGAAGAACTCGAAGCACAGGAAAAAGCAAAACAAGAGCAAATTGAAGCAGATAAAAAAGCTGAAACTATTGTTAATGAGGATACTTATGTAACACCAGCAGAGGATTTTACAGCAACCGTGGCATCAGATTCTACTCAATTAGTTTCTTTACAGAACAAATTAGGAGCCTTTGCATATTCCGCATCTTTACCTTCAGCGGGAGATGACGAAACACAAGTAGAAAATGAGGTTTTAGATCTGAAATTTAGTAGTAAAGGTGGTTATTTAAGTGAGGTCAGGTTAAAAAAGTTTGTGAATTATGATTCTGTTCCAATCTATTTAATTAAAGATAAAAATACCGATTTTAATATCAATTTTGGTACAACCGATAGCAGAATACTGAATACGAAAGATCTTTATTTTGAGCCTACAGTTTCTAAAAATGGTGAAAACACTATTATTTCAATGAAACTTAAAGTATCTCCAACCAAATTTTTGGAATATCGTTACGTGCTGAAACCAAATGATTATATGATGGATTTTTCCATCCGATCTCAAGGGTTGAATAATATAATCAATAGTTCTCAGCAATTAAATTTAGACTGGAAACTTAAGGGTTATAGACACGATGAAAGTGTGTCCTACGAGAATCGTTATACACGTTTAACATACCAGTATGAAGGCGGAAAGATTGATAAGTTATCACCAACAGGTGATGACGAGGAGGTTGAAAAGGAAGTAACCTGGTTATCATTTAGACAACACTTTTTCAGTTCTATTCTAGTGCCTGAAAGACCCTTTAAGTCGGCAACTTTATCATCCGAAAACTTAATGATGGATGAGGAAATAGATACTATATATACAAAGACTTTTAGTGCCAAGCTACCATTGGAGATGAAAGCAGGCGAGTTTAATGAGGATCTTGGTTTATATTTCGGACCAACGGACCAAAGAGTATTAAAAAATTATGGTAAGAATCTGGAAGATGCCATACCATTAGGTTGGGGAATATTTGGCTGGATCAATCGTTATATGTTTATTCCTTTATTTTCGTTTTTAAGTTCATTTCTACCTTACGGTATTGCCATTATTGTCATGACAGTTTTAATAAAATTTTTAATGTCATTTGTACAATATAAACAGTTCTTATCTCAGGCTAAATTGAAGATTCTTAAACCAGAGTTAGACGAGATACGCGAAAAGTATAAGGACAATAAAATGAAAGCTCAACAGGAAACTATGGCATTGCAAAACAAGGCTGGAGCAAGCCCTTTAAGTGGCTGTTTGCCAGCATTGATCCAATTGCCCGTGTTCTATGCTTTGTTTCAATTTTTTCCTTCAGCTTTCGATTTAAGACAGAAGAGCTTCCTTTGGGCTGAAGATCTGTCATCATACGATGCAATCGCTGAACTTCCATTTAATATTCCGTTTTATGGCGACCACGTCAGTTTATTTCCAATTTTAGCGTCTATTGCTATTTTCTTTTATATGAGAATGACTACTGGTCAGCAAGCGGCTATGTCTCAACCAACTCAAGAAGGGATGCCAGACATGCAAAAAATGATGAAGTATATGATTTACTTCTCGCCAATCATGATGTTATTCTTTTTCAATAATTATGCTTCCGGTTTAAGTTTATATTACTTTATCTCTAACGCTATTAGTATAGGAATTATGATAGTCATAAAGAATTACATTTTAGATGAAGAGAAGATTCATGCAAAAATACAGGTGAGCAAGGCAAAACCTAAAAAGAAGAATCGTTTCCAACAAAAAATGTCCGAAATGATGGAACAAGCAGAAGTTCAAAAACAAGCTCAACAAAAAAGAAAAAAATAATTACGAAAGCTGTCAATTTTGGCAGCTTTTTTGTTTCAAACAATTTCATAAACCTTCATTCGTTATGAATATTATGAAGCTAATTGCATCATTTTTTATATTGCTGTGTTCCACCTATTCTCTATCTCAGGAAATTAACCAGCTGGATTCAGATAGTTTAAGACATGGTATTTGGAAAAAGAATTTTTCGGGTACTAAATCCATAAGATATGAAGGGCAATTCGAGCATGGTAAAGAAGTTGGTCTCTTTAAGTTTTATAAATACGTTGATGAGCAAAGTGTCTTATCAGCCACCAAAAAGTTTAATGACAGTAATAATATTGCAGAAGTTAGATTTTATTCTTCAAAGGGTAAGTTGATAAGTGAAGGGAACATGAATGGAAAAATATATATAGGTTCTTGGAAGTATTACCATAAAAATTCAGACAATTTAATGCGAATGGAGCAATATGACAATGAAGGATTACAACAGGGAGAGTTGTTGGTTTATTATGAAAATGGAAATTTAGCCGAAAAATCAAACTATAAGAACGGAAAATTAGAAGGTAAATCTATACTGTATAGTGAAAAAGGAATAAAGATTAAGGAGTTTATCTACAGGGATAAAGTATTGGATGGACCTTCAAAATATTATTCTAATAAAGGTCTATTAATTATTGAAGGTAATTATAGAAATGGAAAAAAACATGGCATCTGGAAATACTATGAGGACGGGAAATTAACCAACGAAAAAGATTTTACAAGAAGAAGTAAAAATCCTTATAAAAAACAATAGAACACAAAAAAAAGAGGCTGTAATTACAGCCTCTCTTCCTCTTCATAACAATTTTAATTAACTAACTAACCAAATCGTTATTATAATGGTGGCAATACTACTTTGTCTGTAACATGTATCACAACATTTGATGCTTGTACATCAACAGCAATAATGTTACTTACTCTATTATTAGCATCACTCATAGTTGCTCTACTAATTACAAATTCTGCCATATTACCACCTAGTTTTTTATTTCGTAACAATAAATTAAACTAGTTAACTAGGTGACACTAATCTTATTTATTTCTTGTAGAGCTTTTAAAATCAACTCATTCGCCACAAATCTTGAAACGAATGAGTAATGATTATTTTATAATATATTGCTTGAGATTACAATGCAGGTACTAATACTTTGTTTAATACGTGTATTACTCCGTTAGCTGCTTGAACATCTACCGCGATTATTCCTGCATCTGTATTTCCAGAACCATCGGTAACATTCGCTATATTATCACCTGAACCTGGAACAACTACAGTTATGTTTTGTCCTTGTAAAGTTGGTACAGGATTATCTCCAGCCTGCAAATCACCAGAAACTATATTTCCAGCATCAGATACGTGATGCAAGAGGATAGAAGTTAATGGCCCTTCAGCTGGGATTGGATCTACTAATGCAAATGCATCATTAGTTGGTGCGAATACTGTATAAGGACCTTCTCCTGTTAATACTTCTACAAAATTTGTTGCTGGAGTTAAATCAGTTAAAGCAGTAACTAAAGTTGAAAAATTAGGATCTGCTAAAGCAAAATCAACAATGGTAGGTAGTGTTATCACACCATCTATTGCGTGTATAATTCCATTTGTGGCAACTACGTCAGGTATCGCTACTGAAGCTACTCCATTAAAAGAAACACCATCAGTTGTATCAAAGTACAAGCTTAAGTTATCTCCACCTGAAGTTTCAGCTAATGTATTTGTGTAAAAATCTCCTGAATCATTTAAACCAACTAAATCAGTTGATGAAGCTGCTCCACCAACAACGTGATTTAATAATATTTGAGTTAATGGGCCTTCTTCTGGTATAGCAGGTAAAGCTGCAAATGCATCATCTACAGGTGCAAGTACAGTAAATGGTCCTTCGCCTTGTAATATTGCTACAAAATCTGTAGCTGGAGTTAAAGTGGTTAACGCCGTTACTAAAGTAGAAAAGCTAGGGTTTGATGTTGCAAATGTTACTACATCTGGCAATCCAATAACTGCATCTACAACATGCACTACACCATTTGATGCTCCTATATCTGCAGAACCTGGTACTACAGAAGCAACATTATTAAATCTTACTCCATTAGAAGTATCATAATAAATACTCATAAAGTTTCCACCTGCACCTGTTGCATTTGTTGAGTCATAACCTGCTCCGGCAGAAATTAAATCAGAGGCTAATACAGTTCCTGAAATAACATGGTTCAATAATACTTGCTCTAGAGCAGCGTCTGGAATATCTTGAACAGTTGCCCAGCCATTAGCATTTAAAAATGCTGTAAAAGCATCATTAGTTGGAGCCAAAACTGTGAATGGTCCAGGACCACTTAATGTATCGTCTAATCCAGCCTCAACTAAGGCATCTACTAAGCTACTTAAAATAGGAGTTGCTTGAGCTGTTTCTACGATGTTCAATTCTTGAGGTTCACCCATCGGGTTGTTGTTGTCGTCATCATTACTACATGAGAATGATAATAAAACCACTACTAATAATAGTGATAAGTTTTTCATTGTTTTTAAAGTTTTCATTTTTGCTGTTTTTAAAATTGTTTGACAAATATTAAAAATAATTAAACAAAATATCTTAT
>CAYTSL010000057.1:0-9659 GCA_964440415.1 uncultured Flavobacteriaceae bacterium | reverse complement strand
TATAATCTGTTAGAGTCAGAGAAGGCAATAAGTTCTGGTGGTTTATGGGGAAAAGGCTATCAGGAAGGAACAAGGACTACTGGTAAGTTTGTGCCTGAACAGCACACAGATTACATATTTAGTACTGTTGGCGAAGAATGGGGATTTCTTGGAACCTCATTGGTGGTAGTTCTTTTTATACTCTTGCTATTGCGTATTCTTCATCTGGCAGAACTACAAAAAAATCAATTTAGCAGAGTTTATGGTTACGGTGTTGCCTCCATTATATTTATACATTTTTTCATCAATATTGGAATGGTCATGGGGCTGATTCCAACGATAGGTATTCCACTTCCATTTTTTAGTTATGGTGGATCAGGACTATGGGGTTTCACCATTCTTTTGTTCATTTTTATAAAATTAGATTCTAACCGTATAAATGAATGGTAAAATAAAGGAATTGATTTAATTTTTTACATCAAGAGCATCCCTTAAAGCATTACCGATTAACATAAAGGCCATTACTAAACTCATAATACATAACCCTGGAATTATGGCTAAATATGGCTTTCCCAGTATAATATAATTATAGTGATCTTTGATCATAGCTCCCCAGCTAGCCATTGGTGGCTGTGCTCCAATACCTAGAAAACTTAAGCCGCTTTCAATTAAAATTGCAGCAGCAAAATTAGCAGCTGATATTACAATAATTGGAGCCATAATGTTGGGCAAAATATGCTTAACTATAATACGCATATCTCCATATCCCAAAGCTCTTGCTGCAGTAATATATTGCATCTCTTTAACACTCATTATCTGTCCTCTTACAACCCTTGCCACTTCAACCCACATAGTTAATCCAACGGCGATAAAAACTTGCCAAAACCCTTTACCTAAAGCTAAAGTAATAGCAATAACCAACAATAAAGTAGGAATAGACCAAGTAACGTTTATTAGCCACATAATTAATGAATCTATCCTACCACCAAAATAACCTGCAATACTTCCTAAAAAAATTCCTATCACCAAAGAAATAAAAACTGCAACAAAACCTATAAAAAAGGATATTCTAGCTCCAGCTAATATTCTACTCAAGAGATCTCTACCATACTTATCTGTGCCTAGAATAAAATTCTTTTCTAAAACAAACTTATCTATAGACTCTCCTTGCATAAAATTGGCATTTATATTTTTAGTAATGCCTATTAGCCCATCTGATGTATATGTAGTATACGTTAAAATGTTATTTTCTAAACTATAATTTGAAATTGGAATTTCAGTATTTGGGTTTCTCTCTCCAAAAAATACCTTGTTAAACCAATTTTGAGAATTTGAATCTATCTCTTTTGGAATGACCAATACTTTTACCTTAAAACCAGGCTTTTTAGAATGAATGGACAAATGCATATTATTTGCATTTTGTGAGTTATCTGGAGCGATGACATAAGCGAAAATTGAAACTAGTCCAACCAGAATAATAAACCAAAAACTAAAAACGCCCCAAAAGTTTTTTTTAAACTTTTGAAGCGCCAATTGAGATAATGAGTTCACTCTATCACTCATGTAATTTTAGTGCTTTACAGTCGCTACTTTTTTAATTGAGTATGACATTTTTAAATCATTAAGAACATTTATAGCTTCTTCCATATAGACATCTTGAGATAAGCTTTCATGCCAACGTTCTCTTTTTTCTTTAAGAATAGTATCTGCAACAAATAACTCCTTTTCATAAGGTAAAGATTTAAAAGTCAAATCAGTTTCATATTCTGTAATCTTATCAAATCGTTCTGCCTCTTTTTCAGCAATCTCTAAACGCTGCTTGTATAGATCATAATTCAAAGGGTGGACATTTTCATCCCGAATTATTTTTAACCATTTAGCACTTTCTTCAATTAATTTAAGTTGATCGTTATTGCTTAACCGTTCCTTGCTTTTCTTAATAGTGGCATCATAGTCAAAATAACTATCCCATAAATTATAGTCCACCTCATCTATCAGATCATATGGCAATGGATTTTCATATTCTCTTTCACCAAAATCAATATAACTATATCTGTCAGGTAAAACTATATCACTTTTTACCCCCTCTAATTGAACAGACCCTCCATTAATTCTATAGTATTTCTGAACGGTCAGTTTTAGAGCCCCTAAATCTCCACTTTTGTTATTTCTAACCATTCTATTTAAATCAACAAATCTTTGCACAGATCCTTTTCCATGGGTTTGCTTACTCCCAATGATTATAGCTCTTTTATAATCCTGCATTGCAGCTGCCAAAATCTCTGATGCAGAAGCAGATAGTTCATTAACCAATAAAACTAATGGTCCATCCCATGCAATTGATTTATCTTTATCCTTTAAAACTTCTTTTGGTTCACCAGGAGATTTTACTTGAACTACAGGACCATCTTTAATAAATAATCCAACAATGTCTACTGCTGTTTGTAATGATCCTCCAAGGTTATTTCTAAGGTCAATTATCAAACCTTCCATTCCTTGTTCTTTTAGTCGCTCAATTTCAAGTTTTAAATCAGTAGTTGAATTTCGGCCATTTTTAAAATCGTCAAAATCTGCATAAAACTTTGGTAGGTTAATAACTCCAAATGTTTTATCATCCCTATCAACTAAAGAAGATTTAGCATAAGTTTCTTCTAATTCAACTACATCTCTTATTATTTCAATATCTTCTAATGTTCCATCAACTTTCTTAACTGTGAGCGTGACTTTAGTTCCTTTAGGTCCCTTTATAAATTTAATAGCATTATCTAAACGCATCCCAACTATGCTCAAGGCTTGATCTTCATCTTCTTGCTTAACTTTTAAAATAATATCACCAACTTCCAGATCTTTTCCTTTCCAAGCCGGACCACCAGATATAATTTCATTTACTTTTACCTCATCCATTCTTTTCTGGAGTCTTGCACCAATACCTTCAAAACTGCCGGAAATTCTCATATCAAAAACGTCTTTATCCTCAGGAGCCAAATACATTGTGTGTGGATCAAATTCTCCAACTATGGCATTTATATAAACCGAAAACCAATCCTTTCTTTCAAGATCATCAATAATAT
Organism: uncultured Flavobacteriaceae bacterium; assembly: GCA_964440415.1. Classification (GTDB taxonomy): domain Bacteria; phylum Bacteroidota; class Bacteroidia; order Flavobacteriales; family Flavobacteriaceae; genus Site-B1. Next base: position 6,609 of record CAYTSL010000057.1, on the reverse strand, counting down.
CATAATACTCGTTCAATGAGTTTAGAGTCTGTTCTCTAGCTTCCTTTTCAATTTCATCATTAGATTTTGCGTCAAAGTTGGCATCTTTTTCTAATTCTTTATTTTGATCTTCCAGTAAATCATCATAGTTGGCAATAGAAGCATATTTGAGTTGCAATCTCCAACGATCTTTTAATTGCCTTTTATTCCTAACATAGGGCAAATTTTCATAGTCTGAATTGAACTCCTCATTCTTAGTATAGTTGAATGAAGATGCGAGAATCTCTTTATATAAATCTTCACTTTCTTCCATTCTTTGCACTAATCTCTGATAAGTTAGATTGAAAAAGGATAGATCATACTCCTTTAGTTGATCGTCTATCTGCATTTTAAATGCCTCAAACTCATCTAAATCTGATTGATAGAAATAGCGTTTAAACTGATCCATATTTTCTATATAATCAGAATATACCTCTGCTGAAAATTCGTCATTTAAGTCTTTAGGACTATAATGACCTCTATCCAGAATATATGTAATAATCTGAACTAGCATTTTATCCTTATCCGGATCGTCAAAAGTTTTTGAAGTAAAACTGCACGACCCAAATGCTAGTAAGATGGTAAGCATTAATAAATAATAATTCCTTTTCATAAGTTCCCTTTTATATTTTTTACTCTAAATAATTAAACCAAGAATATATCTTTTTATTGCTAAAACAATAAATCTAGTTATAAAATTTAGACTTCATTATTAATTTAAATACCCAAGTAATTAAATTTTTTAACTAAAATAAAGAAAAAACTATGCCAAATTTGAGTAATGATACTAATTTTTTGTTAAACCAACTAATTTCGAATTTTAAGTAGTATTTTACTTATTTTAGCATTGCCATTAGAAAATCAATAAATGATTAAAAAACCTCTTATTTTAGTAACAAATGATGACGGTATAACTGCTCCGGGTTTAAGGACCTTAATTGAAATAATGAATGAGATCGGTGATGTTATAGTTGTTGCTCCAGATAGTCCTCAAAGCGCCATGGGACATGCGGTTACGATAGATTCTACTTTATTTGTTGAAACTGTTAAAATTGATGATGGCCCTCAAAAAGAGTATAGTTGTTCTGGTACTCCAGCAGACTGTGTCAAATTGGCTAAAAACGAAATTCTTAACCAATTACCAGACTTATGTGTGTCAGGAATTAATCACGGATCTAATTCTTCCATTAATGTTATTTATTCGGGGACTATGAGTGCAGCAATTGAAGCTGGATTGGAAGGTATTCCTGCGATTGGATTCTCTCTTTTAGATTATAGCTGGAATGCCAATTTTGAAGCTACCAAGGATTATGTAAAATCTATTGCTGAAAATGTATTACAAAATGGGTTACCTGAAGGAGTTGTATTAAATGTAAACTTCCCTAAAATAGATAAAAAGGATATAAAAGGAATCAAAATTTGTAGACAAGCCAAGGCTAATTGGAAGGAAGAATTTGATAAACGTAAAAATCCACAAGGAAAGGATTACTACTGGCTCACTGGTAAGTTTGTAAATTTAGATGAAGGTAAAGATACAGATGAATGGGCCCTAAAAAACAACTATGTTTCGGTTGTTCCAGTACAGGCTGATCTTACTGCTCATCATACAATTAAAGAATTAAATAGTTGGAAATTGAATGATTAGAAGAGATGTTATCATTGGATTTATTATAGGTTTATTGGCAAACCTTGTTGGTATTACTATATATATAGTTTTGTTTTCAAAAGAAGGATTTGAAGGCACTCTAAAATCAGCTGTTAATTTTAATTTTATTGGGAAACTGGTTAGCTTGGGAGCTATTTTAAACCTAATTGCATTTTTTATTTTAATAAAAATGAATCAAGATCATAAAGCTAGAGGTGTATTACTAGCTACACTATTAGCTGCTATTGTCGTAATAATAAATAAAATCTAGTATTGTGAAATATTACATTATTGCTGGCGAAGCTTCTGGTGATTTACATGGATCCAATCTCATGAAAGCTATCTTAAAACAAGATATAGAAGCTCAATTTAGGTTTTGGGGAGGCGATCTTATGAAAAATATTAGCGGTAATTTGGTAAAACATTATAGAGACCTTGCGTTTATGGGGTTTTTAGAAGTTATCAAAAACATAAGAGTGATATTGAAAAATATTTCTTTTTGTAAAGAAGACATCCTGAACTATAATCCTGATGTGATCATCTTTATAGATTATCCCGGTTTTAATTTACGTATAGCTAAATGGGCGAAAGCTAAAAATTTTAAGACACACTATTACATTTCACCACAAATCTGGGCTTGGAAAGAAAACCGAATAAAGGATATTAAAAGGGATATTGATAAAATGTATGTTATTTTACCTTTTGAAAAAGACTTCTACGAGAAAAAACATAATTTCCCTGTTGAATTTGTTGGCCATCCTTTAATTGATGCTATTGCAAACAGGACTCAAATAGACGAGTTTGAATTCAGGAAAGAAAACAAACTAAACGAAAAACCTATAATAGCAATTCTCCCTGGAAGCAGAAAACAGGAAATAAAGAAAATGCTATCTGTCATGTTAAGTGTTGTAGATAATTATCCTGATTATCAATTTGTAATTGCAGGAGCTCCTAGTCAAGAATTTTCATTTTATAAACCTTATATAAAGAATCCTAACATAGGCTTTGTCTCAAATAAAACGTACGATCTATTGAGTGTTTCAACGGCTGCTTTAGTAACCTCTGGAACAGCCACTTTAGAAACCGCTTTGTTTAAAGTGCCTCAAGTAGTATGTTATAAAGGTAGTTGGTTCTCTTATCAAATTGGGAAACGACTGGTGAATTTGGATTATATTTCCTTGGTTAATTTAATAATGGATAAAGAAGTGGTGAAAGAGCTTATTCAAGATGAATTGAATACAAAAAACCTAAAAAACGAATTAAATAAAGTTCTAGTTGATGATGAACGAACCAAATTCTACATTAATTACTACGAACTAGAAAAAAAATTAGGAGGTAAAGGTGCAAGTAGGAAAACAGCAAGTTTAATATATTCTCAATTGGAGTAATGTTCGATATTGTAGTCTCTTCAAAAATAAAAAATCATTGTGAAGAACTAATAAAGGTTCACAATTTTGGTAATCGCGGTATCGCAGATGGTAGCCAAAGTGAACAACTAACGGGTTTAATAGGTCAAAACGTATTACAAGAATTATTTGAGTTACCACTAATGGATGGCAAAGGTGGATTTGATGATGGTGAAGATATCAATTTCAATAATTTAAGTATAGATGTAAAAACTATGGGTAGAACGGTTTCTATGAAACCTTTTTATGTTCATAATCTAATTGGTCTGCAAAAACATTATCCTACTCAAATATATATTTTTTGCAGCCTTAATAAAAACACAGAAGCCCTTACTGTTTGTGGTTGGGTTACAAAAGAACAACATCGCAATCGAGCAGATTTTTTCCCTAAAGGAACTTGGCGAACCCGAACCAATGGAACAAAATTCTCAACAAAGGCGGACTTATACGAAATTAGAAATGATGCTTTAAATGATGTTACTAATTTTGAAGATTTGAAACAACAGCTTAATCAATTGCAACTGTAACTTTCTCAAACAATTTCTCCTTAATTTTCTTACTTGATGTTAACTGCTTTTTTATTTGATTAGCAATGGCATAAGCCATTAAAGGGGGAACTGCATTACCTATTTGCTGATATTGGCTCAAACCTTTTTCCCAACTCATTTTAGTACGCATTCCTTTAAAAATAAAGTCATCAGGAAACGACTGTAATCTTGCTCCTTCTCTTGCAGTGAAATTTCTATCTAAATACGGATGAATAAAATTACTTTGAAACGAAGCAGCTATAGTTGGGGCTGGCTTATCTGCATGCAGACGTTGATTGTTTTGAGAAAATATAATTTTAGATTTTTCTGTTGGTGTTCCTCTTTTTACTGCAGAATGTTCGACAGGAACATGCGCTAAAGATTCACCTGATTTAATAACCTTAAAACGATCTATTAATCGTTGTGTATGCCTCATGGCAACATGATTATAAACTGAACCACAACTTTTTCTAACAAACTCTTGAAATTCATTTTGTGGATTTGTATGATAATTCATCCCTTCTTCTCCTTCTTTCGCCTTTATTTGAGGTAAATCTGAAATGGCTTCCCAAACTGTTAATGGTGTTGAATAGGTTTTTTTTGGAAACTCTGGAAGTATATTTAAATCTTTCCTAATACCAATCATTATAACTCTTTGCCTGTTTTGTGGCACTCCATAATCCGATGCTAAAAGTATTTTATAATCAACATGATAACCTAATCCGGAATTTTCAAACTCCTCTTTCATTAGTTTAATAACCTCACCATTCTTCATAGAAAGTAATCCTCTAACATTTTCCATTACAAAAGCTTTAGGTTGAAAGTCTTTAACAACCCTAATAAACTCATAAAAAAGCTCATTTCTAGGGTCATCTTTTACCTTGTTCCTATTTTTATTTGCTAACGAGAATCCTTGACATGGAGGCCCTCCAACAACAACATCTACATCATCATTAACTATTTCTTTAATCTGTTTTGTAGTAATATCTCTTAAATCCTTTTGAATAAAAGGCACTCCAGGAAAGTTATACGAATATGTTTTCTCGCAATTTTCATCAATATCACTTGCAAAAGCGGTATTAAACTCTGCCCATTTAAATCCTAAAGCCAAACCACCACAACCAGAAAACAAATCAATTACATTCATATAATCCACATTTATTAAAACGGACTCAATATATATTTATTTAAAAGAAAAACAAACCCAAACACATTTCACTTATCAATATTTTATTAAAAATTATTACTTTCACAGTATGCGAAAAATAATTCTGTTTTTGATAGTAATCTTTAGTTTGAGTGCTTGCAAATCTAAAAAGAAGATAATCACCAAAAAGAGTGAATCTGCTAAAACAGTATTAGACACTAAAACTGATAATTCAACAAGCCCAATAAATTACACAACTACAGCGATAAAAGTGGTTGATAATGCAAAAGAGTTTGATGGCGTTAGATATAAGTATGGAGGTACATCCAAAAAAGGTATGGATTGTTCTGGTTTAGTCTATACTTCATTCAATAAAGAAGATATTTCGGTGCCAAGAACCACTAAAGATCTTGCTAAAACCGGTGAATGGATAGACCTTAAAGAAGTACAAAAAGGTGATCTGTTATTTTTTGCCACTAAAAAGAATAGCAGAAACATAAATCATGTTGGTATAGTCACTGACTCCAGAATTGGTAACGTAGAATTTATTCATGCCAGTACCAGTAATGGTGTTATGGTTTCTAATCTAGCCGAACGTTACTGGTATTTTGCATTTGTTCAGGCGCGTAGAGTGTTGTAATAATTTTTTATATTGCTACCATGCAGCTACTTAACTTTACAATAATCAAACTTACCATATCTTTAACACTTGGTATTTTACTTGGGTTTTATTGTAATATTTCGGTTTCCATTTCGCTTTTAGTTTGTTTATTCTTACTTCTGATTCTGGGAATTTCATATTTTATTAATAAAGCAAGAAACAAAAAGAACATTTTGTTTGGAACTCTTTCATTAATCACTTTTTTCTTTATTGGGATTTTAACTACTACTTTACACAATCAAAAAAACCATTTACAGCACTATACAAAACATATTGATCATGGTTTGAACTCAAATTTGACCATTACTTTTAAAGTTAGAGAAGTTTTAAAATCCGGAAACTTTCACAATAAATACGTTATCAACTTCAAATCTATTGACGGAAAGAAAGTTACTGGGAAATCGTTGTTAAATATTCAGAAAGATTCTACTAAAACACTATTAAAAGTTGATGATGTAGTTTTGACTAATACTTTAATTAAAGATCTAATCCCTCCTTTAAACCCAAATCAATTTGATTATAAAACATATTTAAGAAAGCAACAAATTTATCATCAACTCTACACTACAAATGAAGATCTAATTATTTTAAATCGAGACAGAATTACTGTTTTTGGTTATGCTTCACAATTAAGAGAAATCATCAATTTAAAGCTTAAAAAATACAATTTTAAACCTGATGAATTATCAATAATAAATGCCTTAATACTAGGCCAACGCCAAGACATTTCAAAAGAGATTTATAACAGTTATACGCAGGCTGGAGCCATCCATATTCTTGCTGTTTCCGGTTTACATGTTGGAATTGTTTTACTAATACTAAATTTTTTATTTAAACCTATTCAAAGAATAAAGAATGGAGAAAAAATAAAAATTATTATCATAGTAATTCTTCTTTGGTGTTTTGCCATTATTGCTGGTTTATCTGCTTCTGTTACTCGAGCAGTCACCATGTTTAGTATTGTTGCGATTGGCATGAACTTAAAGCGACCATCTAACATCTATAATACATTGGCAATTTCAATTTTTGTATTATTACTATTTAAACCAACTTTTATATTTGATGTTGGTTTTCAAATGAGTTATTTGGCCGTGTTTTCAATTGTTTGGATTCAACCTTTACTTTATAAAATTTGGAGTCCAAAGCTATTTATAGTAGATAAATTCTGGCAGATATTTACAGTAACTATCGCCGCTCAATTGGGT
>CAYTSL010000056.1:0-9899 GCA_964440415.1 uncultured Flavobacteriaceae bacterium | reverse complement strand
CCTAAATCTCTTACACGTCTATTAACTTCAGTCATAATACCGTCAATATTTCCTCCTCCACCTTCACCATCGCTGGCAGCAGAACCAGAGCCATGACGTATATTATTATAAAAATTTCCATTAAAATAAGCGTTACCATGAGGGGTTTTGTCGTCACAATTATTTCCTCCACCATGATCTGTATTGCTTGGAATTGTTCGGTAACCTGATGTTACACTACAACCTGGATTATTATTTGCATTGTAAAATATACCTGGAGCTTCTTGAAATAGTTGGCCTAAACTAAAAGGACCTCTCACTAATTCTTCTTGATCATAGTTGTTTAAATTATTAGATACTAAATTTGTAATACTAGTACTAGTAATTGAATTTACACTTGCAGCATCTAATTGAGATCCTGTTATATTATATCCTGCTTCTATTCTTTGAATACTATGGCTTTGGCCATGCAAATCTATATATAGTCCTTTTCCCCAATTAGCTTCAACTGAAGCACTTGCCTGATCAATAAAACTATGCCATGCATTCCAATGGTCTTCAGAATCTGAATCTCCACATGATGCTTCATTAATTTCTCTGTTTGGGTCAAGTTTAGACCTGTGTAAATTATTAATTATTACATGAGCATAACATCCTGTTTGTACAAATATTTCGTCTTGTATTCTTCTAATTAGAATATCTGTATTGTCATCTCTTTCATTAGTACCACAACTTCTATCTGGTAATGTGCTATCGTTATCTGGATAAGAAACACCACCAACTGTAGATCCTGATTGTTTTACGCCACCATGCGGAGCAGAAATAATTATTGGTAAATTTCCTGGAATGTATTCTATATATTGTCTTGTATCACCAGCAAATTGTTCGTAGAATTCAGAAACTCCAGGTGTTTGCGCAAAAGTTGAAAAAGTATAGGATAATATAATTAATCCGAAAAGTAGTTTTGTTTTCATATTCTATAAGTACGTATTATTTGGGTTTATAATATTATGTTTTGAGTATAAATAATGACTTATTTTTTTGATAAATAACTATTCATAAATCGCCAAATTACATATATCATCGATGAAATGCAATATTTTTAATGTTTTTATTTTATTATTTCTGGGAATTTAGCTTGAAATTTCATTAATCTTGGAATTGAAACACCTTGAATGTACCTGTTTTCTGGGTGTAATTTCTCGCAATTTAGGCAGTAGTCCTCAGCTATCCAGAATATTGAAAGGGGTAGGTCTCTGCAGTAATTTTAGCACTAAATCGAGGTAAGGAAGTATAAGTAGAGCATGAATATTAAATGTTCATTATAAACAATATAATATGCATTTCGTCGATAAAAATCACACATAAACAGATATATTTAATCATTAATTCCTATTTGGTTGATATTTAATTAGTTATTTAAATAGAAAATTCTTTATATTGCAACGGTTTTACCGTAAACAGAAGGAAAATTTAACGCCCTAAATTACCCTACTTGTGAAAAAAATTACTTTTAGTTTTTTATTTATTTTTTGTGCATCATATTTAATAATAGCGCAAAGCCCAGGAAATGTGCCAGGCAATTTACAATTATGGTTACGAGCAGATCAGGGAACAGCACTAACTGGTACAGATGTGGACTCTTGGACAGATCAAGCCAATGGATTTTTAGGAGCTTCTCAAGGGAGTACAGATGCACAATATGTAGCCACAGGGCTTAATTTCAACCCTGTTTTAAGATTTTCCGGTAATTCATTTTATAATCTGGGTAATCCGTCTCAACTAGATATTATTCCTCATACTGAAACCATGACCATAATTACTATGGTTGTTACTGGAGGAGCGACAACAGGAACAGTAATTTCAAAAGCTGAAAATGACGCAGGTCCAAACAGACAATATCAGGTTTGGTTTGGTCAAACAGATAGAGTGTTACACCATACTTTAGGACGACATAGTGGAAGTGATGCTGTGAGATGGGGAACTATATATGCGCTTAATGAACCTAAAATTACAACTGGTGTCGTTGCTAATACAGGTGACCCAATGACTAGGCTTACACCTTATGTTAATGGTGTGGTAGATCCAGACGACAGAAATGACGGTACCAATACCGGAGCAGACTCCTCTTTAGACGTATTAGTTGGAGCAAGAAGACAAAATGGAAATACCGGCTCGGGTTATAGATATAATGGTGATATAGCCGAAGTTATTATTTATGACAGAGATTTAAATTCAACAGAAAGACAAAAAGTAGAATCCTATTTAGCTATAAAATATGGTGTGACATTAGGATCTAATGATGCATATTGGGACACACCATCAAATACTTCATCTCCTTTTGGTTATGCAGGAACAAGTAATGATTACTTGGCTTCAAATGGAAGTATATTATGGAATGGTGGCGTTAATGCCGGCTACGGTTACAATGTATTTGGAATTGCGCGTGATGATAATTCCAATTTATTGCAAACTAAATCTAAAAGTGTAAATGTTATACCTGAACCAATTCTAACAATGGAAAGTGAAACAGGTGGCTTGAGTACAAACTTAAGTTATTTGTTAGCAGGAAATAATGGAAATAATGTCGCTTTAAAAACAACTGCTTTACCAATACGGTCAACAAGTGTATTAGAACGTATCTGGATTGCTAGGGAAAGCACAAACGATGCTGGGACAGTATCATTGGAATTTGATTTGAGTACATCTTCAATAACAGATGCAGAAGCCACAAATTTAGATTTGTTTATAGCCGATAACGATGCTTTTGTTAACTATAAAAATACGATTGGAACTTATAATTCAATCACTGATATTTTAACCTTTACAGGAATTAATTTTGAAGATGCTGAATATTTCACATTAGGCACACCTGAAGTTTACAATGATTCATACCACATGGAATTTGATGGTGTAGATGATTATGTTTCAACACCAGTAGATTTAAGCGGAGAAGCAGAAGCGACTATAAGCGCTTGGTTTAAAAGAGATAATAACAGTGATGCTAGTGAAACAGGAATTATTGGTCAAATTGGAGTAATGGGAATACATATCCAGAATGATGATATTGGAGTACGTTGGGGAGGAAATGCTATTGGTTACGGTCTTGGTTATGGAGCTACAAGCATTGGTAATACTAACGAATCTTGGCATCATGTCGCCGCATCATTTGATAATGGCTATATTAAATTATATTTCGATGGAGAATTATTGGTGGAAGGACCAGGTGGAGCTGGTAATACCTTTTTATCATCTTCTAGCAATTCATTTAATATTGGAGGGCAAGCAGCCAATCAAATTTTTACTAGACACTTTGATGGATTAATTGATGAAGTACGAGTTTTCGATGTGGCATTAACAGATGAACAAGTACAGCAAATGGTGTATCAGGAAATAGAAAACAATGGAGGAAATGTTCGAGGAACCATTATTCCTAAAGATATTGAGGATACCTCTACAAATAATAATATTCTATGGAGTGATTTATTGGGTTATTATCCAATGACTAAATTTAGAGGAAATTGCCTTTTAGATGAAACTCCTAATAATTCAAATGGAAGGTTGTATGATTTACCTACAAGTACTATCCAAGCACAAACTGCACCTATGCCATACGAAACCGCAAATAATGGAGCTTGGATAACACAAAATACTTGGTTACATGGTGACATATGGGATATTGAAGATCTGCCAAATAAAGACTGGGCAATTGTTCAAATACACCATAGCATAAATACATCAACAAATCATACACATCTGGGATTATTTGTAGACTCAGGAAGAACGCTTACAATTAATGGAACCAATGAATTAAATAACACTTGGTATTTAGATCTGGATGGTACCATTGATTTGCAAGATGATTCACAATTAGTTCAAACCACTAATAGCGATTTAGAAGTAACAAGTGCAGGTAGAATTTTAAGAAGGCAAGAAGGAACTAATAATACATTTAGATATAATTATTGGGCATCTCCTGTTGGAATTCAAAATACTACATCTAACAACAACGATTTCAATTTAAATATGCTCGATGATTCATTAGGTGATATTCAGTTTACTACAGCTTTTAGTACACCTGTAACAACCCCTGCAACATTAAGTAGTAGATGGTTTTATACGTATCAAAATGGAATCACTTATTGGAACTGGACAAGCATTACATCACTTTCTAATATTCCTTCTGGTGTAGGATATATCCATAAAGGACCAGGAATAGGAGCAACAGATTATCAATATGTTTTTAATGGAAAACCAAATAATGGAACAATTTCTATAAATGTTACAGATGTAGGTGGACCAGGTTCTGTAGCAGATGTTTCAAGAACACAGTATTTACTCGGAAATCCTTATGCTTCTGCAATAGATGCTCATAAATTTATTGATGACAATGTAGGTGTAAGCAATGGTACATTATATTTTTGGGAGCAGTGGTCAGGATCAAGTCATTATTTAAATGAATATGAAGGAGGATATGCTACTTTAAATAAATTAGCTAAAGTTGCGGCATATCAGTTTGTTGGATTAAGTGGCGCAGATAATGGCTCTCAAGATGGAACAAAAATTCCAACTCAATTTATACCTGTAGGTCAAGGATTTATGACCGAAATTGTTGCCAATGGTACGATTGAATTTAATAATACACAAAGAATATTTAAACAAGAAACTTTAAATGAATCTGAATTTTTTAGAACTTCCACTGAAGCTAAAGATATAAGCAAAAGTACTGAAACAACTGGGAATGAATTTAAAATAATTAAATTACAATTTAAAGTTTCTAATGATTTAAGTAGAGAGCTGGTTTTAGGTTTTAGTAGTAATACATCAGATGATTTTGATTATGGATATGATTCTGAAGTTGATGTATTTAATACAAATGATCTGGCAACTTTGTTAAATGCAGATAAAATGGTTATTCAGGCTTTTTCATCAATAACAAAAGATAAAGAAGTAGATTTAGTGCTAAATAGTGATTCAAATTATACTTACACAATAATACTATTAGAAACAGAAAATATAGATGACTCTCAAGATATTTATTTATTTGATAGTAAAGAAAGTGTTTATCATAATTTAAAGGACAATGATTATACTTTTACTGCACAATCAGGTGAAGATGCAACACGTTTTAAATTAGTGTTTAAAAATTCAGAGTTATTGACTACAACAGAGGTAATTAATGAGGATGTGTTAGTTTACTTTAATAATCTTGACAATAAACTTTTTGTAAAAGGGTTGAATGATAATGTTATGCAGTTATCTATGATTAATATTTTAGGACAAACCATTATGACCTTAGGTATTGTTGATTATCAAATGTTGGCTCATGGTATGTCTTTAACGGAATTAAATACTGGAGTTTATATTGTAAAACTTAAAATGGTTAACGGTTCAACAGTTTCGAAAAAGGTTTCTATTAATTAATAATAGATTTGTGGATAAAATATGCCAAAAGTTCAATACAGAATTTACGTTATAGAATTGTCTAAACGCGTATTTACTGAAAATGCTAAATTTCGTGTTGCAAATCCGCAATTTAATGGTGTGTTACAATGCTTGTATGTTGGTATGACAAGCAAAACGCCTAAAGAGCGATTTATACAACATAAAACAGGTTACAGAAATAATAAAGGCTATAAACTGTCATCAAATATTGTAGAAAAATATGGGCTCTATCTTCGTCCAAGTCTTTACAATCATATTGATCCTATAGCAACAAGACAAGAAGCACTTAAAATGGAAGAAACATTGGCTTTAGAATTACGAAGACAACGCTATGCTGTATGGTTTAATTAAAGCTGTTTGATTTTGTAAGAAAAAACGACTAACTTCGTTTAGCTCTGAAAATAATTCATTAAAACAGAATCATATCCGAAACTGAAAAGTCATCGTTACTTGCAAGCTGAACAATCCAACTTTCAATTATGATTATGATACAAATCTAAAATTGTAAATTTACCGGAATACAGCATTGCCAAATTTAGATATTATGAAAAAACCATTTTACATATTCCGTTATATTAGTTTAATAGCAATTATTTGTTCCCTAATAGGTTCTTTACTACTTTTTTTTGTTGGTGCTTGGAAAACCTATGGCGCAATTAAAATAGTACTTTTTGATTATATCCCAAACGGGAAAGAACATTTGCATCCCGCAGATATTGCAACGATATATTTAATGAAAGCATTAGATACATTCCTAATAGCTTTGGTGCTTTTCATTTTTGCTTACGGAGTTTTTACACTATTTATTTCTAATAAAAATAATATTGAGAACAATGGTGTCTTAAAATGGATTAGAGTACCAAGTATTGGACATTTGAAAAATGTACTTGCCGAAGTTATTATCATCATTCTATTTGTTATATTTCTAGAAGTCGTATTCGAAAATATTGACAATTTGAAATGGGAGTTTATGATAATTCCAATCTCTGTTCTTCTATTAGCTCTTGGATTGAAATTTTTAAGATTAGATAAATAGGACCATTAAAAAACTATTCAAAGCCAGCAGGAATAAACGTTTATAAATCATGGCTTGGTACAAGTCTACTCGGAAAATCCTACGGTTTTGCCTCTGGTTCGTTTTCTTTTACTAATTTAGTTCTAGCCAACGCAACTAACCATACACAAATACATTAAACGAAACTCAAAAACACACATAAAAAAAACGCTCATAGTTATTTATGAGCGTTTTTTAATTTATTGATGGCGATTCGCCATTACATCATACCTGGCATTCCGCCTCCACCCATTGGTGGCATTGCAGGTGCATCTTCTTTAATATTAACTAAAGCACATTCAATAGTCAAGATCATACCAGTTATAGAAGCAAGATATTGTATTAACATGTGACACTTTTTAAATTCTAATTAGTTTTTATAATCTCTAATTTTGAAAATAAAGCTCCATTTAAACTCATTCCTTCAATGTATAAGTTAACAGTATTACTATAATTTGGAATTTTGAATGTTAATTCGCCTTTTTTATCGGTTTGAATATTTGGTATCCAATTAAGTACGCCGTAATCTGAAAAACTCTCTTGAAATTTGTTATATACCGGACTGTAATATTTTTTTTGTTCGGAAAACCCAAATGCTGTTTTATGACTATTATACGCTCGAGCCTTTCTATTTCTGTAATTTTGTTTTGTGAATATATATATAACTCCACCCCTTCCTTTTCCTCCATATGTGTTCGCTGGTGCCGAAGAAATGAACATTTCTTCAACGTCGGCAACTCTTATATTACTTAAAACAGTTGAATTGGTATTGGATATATCTACATTATTAATAAAAATAATGGGAGATCCGTTTCCTCTTCTTGATACAACTGATACTTCAAATCCACCAAATCCACTATAAACTATGTCAAAACCATTATTCCGGATAACTTCTGTAAGGTACATAGACTCACTATTTAGGGTTTCCGAAAAATCAAAATACTTTGCGCCAAAAACATTTCGAGAGGGATTATTTTTAGGGGCTTTTGGTTTTAAAGATTTATTTATTGAAACAGTATCTAACAAAATGGCGTCCTCATAAAATATATCAACTGTTTTATTTTTATAAGTGTAATAATTTAAATTATCAATTAATTCTGGACCAATGATTAAAGAATCTTTTTGAAGAATTGGACTCATAGCATGATAGATATATGCTTGAACATTTTTATCCTTACTATTTATTAATGAAAGAACAATATCAGTACTATCAGTAAGAAAAAGTGAATCAAATAAAAATGAATTGTCTTTTTCCAATTTGTTTTCGAGATATATCCCGTTGCTTTTGGACATTAATACTATTTTCTCAGTATTTTTGTATTTATGATTGTTTAATTTACCTTTTATTTTGAAACCGGTTTCGAACTCATAAATAGGTATTTGTGGTCTATAAAAAATATTTTTCCAATTATATTTACTCCAACCTTGGGTTAATAAAAGTAAGTCCAAATCATATAAAATATTTCTTTCTGAACTTTTAAAATAATATTCAGGATTTTCAATATTCCCTTTTAAATAAGGTCTTAATAAAAATGCAGATAGAATATTAGAATTTGTGGTATAGGCTTTAGTTTCTTTTGGCAAAACAGACACGCTTAAATTTTCAGTTGCTTTGTCCAGTGAAGACGTATTTATTTTAATAACAGTTGAATCCTTTTCTGATCTTATTACAGTAGCATTTAAATCTTTAATTTTTATATCATTTCTGTTAAAAATGATTCTTTCCAAGACTGGGTTTCCACGGTGATCAAAAACAGTCAAAATATTGATTCCGGGAAACAAATTTTTCCTGTCAATTTTATAAATATATTCTAACTGATTTGAATTAAATGATACATCTATTTTTTTAAATAAACCATCTCTGGTTATTGCCATTGAATATTCTTTATCCAAAAGTTCAGAAATAGATTCTTTATTTGTACTAATCTTTATCAATAAATTTGAATTATTCGTAATATTATCTACAGTTATAACAATTCCAACAGGTGATGCTTCAGCTAGTGGAGTAGAAACAAGCCTATTGTTTTCTAAGTAAGCTTCTATTTTATAATTTTTAAACCTTTCTGGGTAAATAGTAAATTTCCCTATACCATATGCATTACTTTTAAATGAGGTCACTTGATTGTTTTCATTATCTAAAACTCTTCCTGAAATAAAGGGAGATCCTTTTCCATTGGAATCTGTAATTTTGAACCCAACCGAATTTATTACCTCATTTACTAAATGTCCCCCTTCAGGTAATATTTGAAAATCGTAATCGATTTTAGAATTATCAGCAAAGTACTGTGTGTCTGAGTTTTCAATAACTTCAAATCGTACGATGTGAGAACGATCTTCATTAAAATTTCTCATCCAATTAGTTGTTGTTTTTAAAAAATAAATACCTGATTTGAATGAATCATCTATTTCAAAACTTCCATAAGTGCTTCCATCTTTTGCATAAAATAGTTTTTTTGTTATTAAATTGCCTTTGCTATCATATATTCCAACATAAATATTTTTAGTAGCCAAATAAGGTAATTGAGATTTTGTATTATATATGTAAGTCTTAAACCATAATTCTTCATTTTTGAAATAAATATTTTTGTTTACTTGAGTAAATATGGTTTCTGGTATTAACTTATTATATTCATAATATTTATTAACAATTGTTTCGAATTGAAAAGTTTCTTGAGCATTAATAATAAAAAAAGGAAATAGAGAGAAAAAAAAGAAATAGTAGATTTTTTTCATAATAGTTTACAGTAAATACAGACTACTGATTAACAATAATACATAAAAAAAAAGCCATTCTAATTTTATTAGAATGGCTAAATTATTTAATACTAACTTAATTACATCATTCCTGGCATTCCGCCTCCACCCATTGGTGGCATTGCAGGTGCATCTTCTTTAATATCAACTAAAGCACATTCAGTTGTTAAGATCATGCCTGCTACAGACGCAGCATTCTCTAACGCTATTCGAGTCACTTTAGTTGGATCTATAATACCTGCTTTATGCATTTGCACATAGGTTTCAGTTTTAGCATCATATCCAAAGTCACCTTTACCTTCCATGACTTTAGCAACAACTACACTTCCTTCTCCACCTGTGTTTTCAACAATAGTACGTAAAGGTGATTCAATAGCACGAGCTACAATTTGAATACCTGTTACTTCGTCTAAATTTTCAGTTGTGATTTTTTCCAATTCAGATTTAGCTCTAATAAAAGCAACACCACCTCCAGCAACGATACCTTCTTCCACAGCTGCACGAGTAGAATGTAACGCATCGTCAACTCTGTCTTTCTTTTCTTTCATTTCAACTTCACTGGCTGCCCCAACATATAATACAGCTACACCTCCAGCCAATTTGGCTAAACGTTCCTGTAATTTTTCTTTGTCATAATCGCTGGTAGTTGTTTCAATTTGAGATTTGA
>CAYTSL010000055.1:4529-9915 GCA_964440415.1 uncultured Flavobacteriaceae bacterium | reverse complement strand
ATGCTTGCCGCAAAATCCGACTCGAACATAACACCAGCTTCACTAGTTGTATAGAAGGCACCATCATCGCCTGCTCCACCCCAATCATTATAACCAGAACCTACTACTCCCCAAACAGCTGGTTCAATATCCGAACCACCAACGACAACTTCAACGATGTCTGGAAGAACCATGTTTAATGTAATTGTAGGTGTAAGGGCTTCAGTACCATCTAAACCTACAAATGCTCTTACTCTAAAATAAACCTCTCCTGTATTAGGAGCTTCTGTTTCAGGGTCGTTGTCTAAACCAGCCTCTGCAGCATAACCAAGCATTTGACCTACAGAAACACCCAATTCATTATTTCCTGTAGAACCTACAAGAATGTTTTCATCATCAAATAATCCTGTAAGGGATTTTTGTAATTCATATGTAACCGGAGTTGGAACATCAAAATAAGCACTGGACCAAGTAAAACGTTCTGCTAAATTTCCAGCTGTTTCTGGTGTTAATATATATTCCGGTAAAAATGTATTTACAAATACAACACCTTCTTCAGGAGCCACTGTTGTAAATACCAAGTCATCATCTTCTGAACAAGAATTGAAACCTATAAAGGCCAACATCAATAATCCTATAATTGTTAATTTTTTCATTATCATAATTTTGTTTAATTAAACTTTTTTAAAATCCTGGGTTTTGAGTTAAATTTGGATTAGCCTGTAAAGCCGATCCAGGAATTGGAAATAACTTATATGTGTCTGGAATTGCTGCACCAGCTTGAATTCCACCTTTCCATGGCCACAAGTAACTTCCACCTGTAAACATTCCAAATCTAATAAGATCTGAACGTCTGTGACCTTCAAAATTTAGCTCTCTAGCGCGCTCATCAATAATAAAATCAAGAGTTAAATCTGATTGAGAAATTGCTGTGGCATTTGACCGCGTTCTAACATCATTTACATAACCCAAGGCTGTCTGCATGTTTCCTCCTGATGCACCTCTTAAAGTACATTCTGCATACATTAAATAAGCATCAGCCAATCTGAATAAAGGAAAGTCTGTGCTAGAAAAACTGGATGCTAATGATGTGCCTGAAAAATTAGTATTTCTGAATTTTATTGATGGATAGCCGTCTGTCCATTCTCGGTAGTCGGTCATTTCATAATTATGTCCGTCTGTCCAAAATAGACTAGCTCTCACATCTGTAGATGTACCTAAATCACCAAATAGACCATACCATGCTTTAGATGATCTATGTCCACCCCAACCTTCAGTTGCTCCAAAATCAGCAAGAGGAATGGTCTCAGCATTTAAACTACCATTAACAATATAAGTTGTATTTCCATAACTCTGACTTACAACCGCATCTGCAAGTAAAGGCAAAATGATCTCATTTGAATCATTATTATCTGCTGAAAACATATGTACAAAATTTGGATCTAAAGAATATGGTCCTTCATTTATTACACGTTGTGCATAAGTTAAGGCATCATCATATCTTGGTGTACCAGTGTATACTTCAGCATTTAAATATAATTTAGTAAGTAACATTTGAGCGGCAGCTTTGGTAGCTCTTCCATAGGTATTAGAAGTTAATAGCAAAGGTTCTATGTCTAATAATTCTTGCTCTGTATAATCAAATAGTTCCTGACGGGAAGCTTCCGGTAGTGGTTCTGTTTGACCAAAGTTTTCTTCAGTTGCCAAAACACCTTTTCCGTATACATCAATAAGATAATAATATGCCAAAGCTCTAATAAACCTTACTTCAGATATAATAACTTCTTTATTGTCTACATCAACGGTTGGTAGAATCGATAACAAGTTATTACACTGTGGTATAGTAAAGAATATTCTATTATACATATACCTAAAGAACTTGTTGTCTGACGTCCAATTGTTTGCTGTAGTTAACTGGTCCAGACCATTATCTCCCCAACGATTTTTCATAGCATCTGCTGTAAAATCTTGAAGGTTTATAATACCACGAAGAAAAGGAGATTCCCCAGCATCATCGCTAATATCTGAACTTCCAGGGCCATCGGCACCAGATAATGCAAAGGAGGCATACAATCTAGAAAGGATACCTTCTACTGCATTAGGATCTTGAGCTAAAAGCTCATCTAATGATAATTCTACTATAGGTTTAGTGTTGAGATCGTCAGTACAGCTGACTGATAAAATCATGACTAAACTAAATAGTAATTTTAAAATGTTATTTTTCATAATCTATTTTTTTAAAAATCTAAATTGACACCAATGTTATATACTGTTGGTCGTGGATAAAAGTCATTATCTATCCCTCCAAAATTCTCAGGGTCTTGTCCGCTATAATTTGTTACAATAAATGGATTGTTTACAGCAAAATAAACTTTGAATCTTACATCTTTAAAAAGTTCATTTAAAGTATGACCAACTACAATATTTTCACATCTTAGGAAAGAAGCATTTTCCAAGAAATAATCTGAATATTGAATTGGGTCCACTATATCAGTAATTTCAATATCAGCAGTGTTTGTGTAAAAGTCCAAAGTGTTACTTAAAAAAGAGCCATCTTGAGCAACTACATTGTCGATTACACCATTGGTCAGCCTTTTGGCATTATAAATCTCACCATCAAATTGTCCTCTAAAACTTGCACTCAAGTCCCAATTCTTGTAGTTCATATTCAAGCCAAAACCAAAAGTCCAGTTAGGTTGAATGGCCCTATAATATCTATCGTCATCGGTAATATTGCCATCACCATTCAAATCTACAAAGGCTCCATTATCAGGTTTTCCGTCAACATTGTACACCTGTTTGAATACCCAAGCAGAACCAGCTTGTTCACCAAGAGCATGTCTCTTTAAAAAGTTACCAGTACCGACTGGTAAATTACTTGTTGGATCAGGAATTTGTTGTGCACCATCAAGATCGGTTATTTCTGTTATATTATAAGAAAGGCTACCATTTAATGATATATTAACGGTTTCATTTTGAACCGGATTTACATTTAAATTCAATTCAAATCCTTCACTATCTGTCGAACCAACGTTTTGAATTAGTCTGTCACTTAAAGCTTGTCCTGGAGGCACATTTGTTAGAACCAACAAATCTGTGGTCTCTCTTTTAAAGATATCGAATGAACCTGTTAAATAACTATTGGTAAAGAAATCAAAGTCAACACCTAAATTGTAGGTTGTTGTTTTTTCCCAAGTTAGATCGGGATTGAACTCTTTAGCATTATATAAGGTGACGCCTTCAATGTACTGGCTATTAGGAGAACCAACTTCAAAAATTGGAATAGAAGGGTAGTAACCAACCTGACCAGAAACATCCTGTTGTCCTGTTTCACCCCAACCTAAACGTACTTTAAAGTCGTTAATTAAGTTTACATCTTTTAAGAAAGCTTCTTCTTTAACTTTCCATGCTAAGGCAGCGGCTGGGAAATATCCCCAACGATTGTCTTTTGTAAAGAAAGAAGATCCATCCGCTCTAAAAGAAACGGTAATTAAGTATCTATCACCTAAATTGATGTTAGATCTTCCAAAGAAGGATTGTAAATTAAATGAATTAAAATATCTATTATTTGGATTTTCAGGATCGATATTAGGAATTCTTTCACCAGTCACTTCATCATTTCTAAATTCTTCCTTATTTCCATCGTTTTTAAAGTTTTGGTAAGAATATCCAGCTTGTACATCAAATGAGTTAAGGAAACCTTCAAGTTCTTTTTTATAAATTAAAAAAGAATCCCAGGTTACATTTGTCCTATGCTGTTCTTCTCTGTAACTAACACCTGGGTTAAAAATGTAGGTTCCAGTAGGCACAGAAGGGTCAGGTACCAAAGTATAAGTGGCTATTGCATTTTCAGAAAAACGTTCTTCAATTTTTGATCGTGTACCTTCTAAACCAAAATTGGTTACAGCTCTTAATTCAGGCAGAACATGGAATTTATAATCTAGCTCTACATTTGCCAGAATAGAATTGACTTTTTCTGGTCGATCGCGTTGTTCCAATAATGCCAATGGATTCCATGCACCTCTAATTGAATTTGGGTTTAACGCATCATCTGGAGGAAGTGTTAATTGATAATAACCTGCAAAAAGTGAGTTGCTATCATATATTGGCTTTGTAGGATCCATTCGTACGGCTCCTCCTAAAGCACCACCTTCATCTATTGCATTTTTATCTATTATAGCTCCTTTAGCATTCACATCTACTTTTAAATGATCATCAAGGAACTTAGGTGTTAAACGCAAAGAGGCTGTTATTCTTTCGTAATCGTTCTTTTTAACAGCACCTTCGGTATTGTTATAACCCACAGAAGCTCTAAAAGGAACTTTTCCTAACAAATTAGCTCTAGCACTGAAGGTGTAATCCTGGGATATTGCCGTTCTAAAAATAGCATCTTGCCAATCTGTATTATAGATTGCTCGGTTTCCCAGAGGAGTACTGATTATTTGAGAAATTTCTTCATCAGTATCAACAGAACCTATTGGAACTCCCAGTAAACCTAGATCATCAGGAAAATACTCTCTGGCAAATCTTACAAAGGTATTACCATCCATAACGTTGATCTGATCAACTGACCGAATATCACTAATCGATGTTCTTGCTGAAAAGTTAAACTTAACATCTCCGGAAGTTCCTTTTTTTGTAGTGATAATCAACACCCCATTTGATGCTCTTGAACCATAGATTGCGGTTGCTGATGCATCTTTCAAGACAGTAAAGCTTTCAATATCATTTGGATTAATTAGAAGAAAAGGGTTTCCAGTACCTGCAGGTCCCGAATTATCAGCTGGAATTCCATCTATTACAATTAAAGGGCTATTATTTCCGGACAAGGAAGAACCACCCCTAATTCTAATATTTGGAGCAGCATCCGGTTGTCCACCTGAATTTGTAATTCTTACACCAGCAGCTTTACCTTGAAGCATTTGATCTGCAGAGATAACCGCTTGATTGAAATCTTCAGCAGTCACCACATCCACAGATCCGGTTGCATCTTTTTTAGTAGTAGTACCATACCCAATAACAATGACCTCATCAAGTTGTGCAGCATCTTCTAATAACTGCACATCAATTGTAGATTGACCATTATAGGCAATTTCTTGAGTCACATAACCCACATAGGAGAATACTAAAACATCTCCAGTGTTTACGTTAATTAAATAATTACCATCAAAATCTGTTGCTGCACCAGAGGATGTACCTTGAATAATGATATTCACTCCGGGTAGAGGCAAAGAAGTTGATTGTTCCGTTACTGTACCAGTTACTGAATTTTGCGCAAAGATCAATGCAGGCGCAAAAAACAAAATAAACAGTAAGCTATTCAATGTTGTTTTCATACAATAATTTTAAAATTGTTTTTATTAGTTATTATATTTTCACTTCTCGGCGTTAAAAGTATGTTAATTAG
>CAYTSL010000055.1:0-4429 GCA_964440415.1 uncultured Flavobacteriaceae bacterium | reverse complement strand
ATTTCAAAAGAAACTTTGATGCAACAAGACTTTCATCATTTTAAAGAAATATTAGATGAAGGCATTCCTATTGTCATGTTTGATAGGATTGTTGATGAAATTGATTGTGATAAGGTGGTTGTGGATGATTTAACAGGAGCAAAGAAAGCCGTTGATAAACTTATTGACGCTGGTTGTAAAAATATTGCAATCATAACAACTAAAGACTATATAAATGTAGGTCGATTGCGAACTAGAGGTTATTTGGAAGCATTAAATGAACATAAAATAAAACCAAAGGAAAACTTAATTCTAAAAGTTGACGATAAATTTATAACAGATCAATTTCTTGATAGTATTGAAGATGAAGTAGAACTATTATTTCAAAACAATGAAAATATTGATGGTGTTTTTGCCGTAAACGAATTATATGCCATTACTGCTATGAAGGTAGCAAGAAAGTTTGGTAAAAGAATCCCGGAAGACATTCAAATTATTGGTTTCACAGATGGTGTCTTATCAAAACATTCATATCCAGGGCTTACTACAATAAGCCAACATGGAGAAGAAGTAGGGAAAAAAGCCGCTGAACTATTAATTGATAAATTAGAGAATGAAGATTTTGAAGAAAAGTTTCAAACCATAGTTATAGAAACAGAATTAGTTGAAAGAGAATCTACTAAGAATAATTAATTCAGATTAATTAAAACTTTTATATATTTGCAACTAAATCAAAACTTTATATTTTCACTTCTCATAATAAAGTTTTGATAAGTTTTATCGCTTGTCAAAATAGTACTAACTAACATTATACTATTATGCAAAAGCGTACACTAGGTTTCTGGGAGATTTGGAACATGAGTTTCGGATTTTTAGGAATTCAAATGGGTTTTGCCCTACAAAATGCCAACGTCAGTCGAATTTTTCAAACATTAGGAGCAGAAATTGAAGATATTCCTATTCTTTGGGTTGCTGCACCGTTAACTGGATTAATTATTCAACCGATTATTGGATATTTCAGTGACAGAACCTGGCATCCAAAATTGGGAAGAAGACGTCCTTATTTTTTGGTTGGAGCCATTTTAGCATCTTTGGCCTTATTCGTAATGCCTAATTCACCATTTCTATGGTTTGCGGCTGGTATGTTATGGATTATGGATGCTTCTATAAATGTGTCCATGGAACCATTTAGAGCATTTGTAGGAGACAATCTTCCAGATCATCAAAGAACAAAGGGATTTGCTATGCAAAGTTTCTTTATAGGGATTGGAGCCTATGTAGCCTCTAAACTTCCCTTAATATTAACTTATTTCGGTGTAGCTAATACAGCTCCAGAAGGAATAATCCCTAATTCTGTAAAATATTCATTCTATATTGGTGGTTTTGTTTTTTTGGTGGCTGTTCTGTGGACAGTAATCAGATCAAAAGAGTATAGCCCTGAAGAAATGAAGGTTTTTGAAGCTGCTGAAAAGAGTGAATTTGAAAAGATTGAGCGATCGGAAGATTGGTTTGTGAATAATGGGAAGGCACATCTTAAAAATGGCTTTATTGTACTGGTGATTGGATTTGTTTTAAGTTTTCTAATATACAGGTATGACCTAAAGAAAGATCTATACGTACTTACATTGGGACTTTTGAGTTTTGGTGGGCTTGCGATGATAATTTCAGGGTTAATGCAAAAAGCAAAGAATTTTAAAAGTGGTTTTATAACTATTATGAATGATTTTCAAACCATGCCTAAAGTTATGAAGCAATTGGCTTGGGTTCAATTCTTTTCGTGGTTTGCCTTGTTTTCTATGTGGATATATATGACACCAGCTGTTACTGGACATCTTTATGCTACGACTGACACCACTTCAGAAGCCTATAATATTGGAGCAAATCAAGTTGGAGAGATGTTCGCTAACTATAATATTATTGCTGCGGCCGTAGCATTCTTATTGCCATTACTAGCCAAAAGAACCAGTCGAAAATTTACGCACTTCATTGCATTAGTTTTTGGTGGTTTGGGTTTAATGTCTATTTACTTTATAAGTAATCCCACTACGTTTACAATAGAGTGGTTACCAATGATAGGAGTGGGAATTGCTTGGGCCAGTATTTTGTCTATTCCGTATGCCATGTTATCAGGATGTTTACCTGCTTCTAAAATGGGTTATTATATGGGTGTATTTAATTTCTTTATAGTAATTCCACAACTTGTAGCAGCTTCCATTTTAGGGTTTATGGTTTCTAAATTTTTTAATAATGAACCTATTTATGCCTTATTTGTAGGTGGTGTTTCTATGATATTAGCTGGAATTCTTTCCTTAAGAGTAAGTGATAATGTTACTAAAAAAACAAATGATTAAAAAAGGGTTTATATTCGATTTAGATGGTGTAATAGTCGATACGGCTAAATACCATTATTTGGCATGGAAAAAATTATCAAACGAATTAGGTTTCGAGTTTACAGAAGTACAAAATGAGATGTTTAAAGGTGTGAGCCGGAAACGTTGTTTAGAAATTCTACTTGATATAGGAGGGATTGAAGCGACTCAAGAACAATTTGATACTTGGATGGTCGAGAAAAATATTGACTATTTGCAATACATAGAAAAAATGGATGAGTCTGAAATTCTTCCAGACGTTAAAAAAGTTTTAAACTATCTAAAGAAAAAGAAACAACCAATTGCATTGGGTTCAGCAAGTAAAAATGCAAAACCAATTTTAGAGAAAGTAGGCTTGTTATCTTGTTTTGACACCATAGTAGATGGTAATAATGTAACAAAAGCGAAGCCTGATCCCGAGGTGTTCGTTCTAGCTGCGCAGCAATTAGGAGTAAATACTAAAGATTGTATTGTTTTTGAAGATGCTGTAGCAGGAATTCAAGCTGCTAATATTGCAAAAATGATTTCAATAGGAATTGGTGATAAAAAAGTACTTCATGAGGCAGATTATAATTTCAAAGATTTTACTAAAATAAGCAAGAAATTTATCAAAGAATTAATTAAAAAATAATGAATCAAGATTATATAAAACCAGATAATTGGTCAATTATTGAAGAAGGATATGATGCAGACCAAGTTAAATCTTCAGAAAGTTTGTTTAGTATTGGCAATGGAGCCATGGGACAACGTGCCAATTTTGAAGAACACTATTCTGGGCCTACATTTCAAGGAAGTTATATTGCTGGAGTTTATTATCCAGACAAAACCAGAGTAGGTTGGTGGAAAAACGGTTATCCAGAATACTTTGCAAAAGTGCTAAATGCACCAAGTTGGATCGGAATAGATATTAATGTAAACAACGAACAACTCGATTTGTTCACTTGTAAAAAAGTGGAAAACTTCAGAAGGGAACTGAACATGAAAGAGGGATGGTTGTCAAGAAGTTTCAAGTTTACACTTCATAACGACAATGAAATACAAGTGGAAGCAAAACGTTTTTTAAGCTTGGATTTAGATGAGGTTGGAGCCATTCAATATTCGGTAACACCTCTAAATTCTGATGCAGACCTTGTTATAACACCTTATATAGATGCAGGAATTACAAATGAAGATTCCAATTGGGACGATACATTCTGGAATATATCAAACTTGGAGGTTAAAGACAATCAAGCATTTATTGAAGCACAGACTATGAAAACCAATTTTCATACCTGTACATTCATGCAATCAGAGTGTTTTGTGAATAATCAAAATGTTGGACTGCAACCCCAAGTTATAAGGACTGATAACAAAATCAGTTTTATATATAAATTATCAATCAATCAACAAGAAACGTTTACGATTCACAAGTTTGGAGGCTACACAGCTGGTAGAAATCATAATAGAACCGAATTAATTCAGGCAGCACAAACTGTTTTAAACAAAGCAACCAATTTAGGCTTTGACGAGTTACTGAATAAACAAAAACAGGCTTGGGCAAAAATCTGGGAAATGGCAGATATTACCATTGAAGGTGATGTTGAAGCACAACAAGGAATCCGATTTAATATTTTTCAATTAAACCAAACCTATTTAGGCACAGATGCGAGGTTGAATATTGGGCCAAAAGGATTTACTGGTGAAAAATATGGGGGAAGTACCTATTGGGATACGGAAGCCTATTGCATTCCATTTTACATGGCTACTAAAGATCAAAATGTAGCCAGAAGACTTCTTGAATATCGTTACAATCATTTAGAAAAAGCGATTGAAAATGCTGAAAAATTAGGGTTTACAAATGGAGCAGCCTTGTACCCAATGGTAACCATGAATGGTGAAGAGTGTCACAACGAATGGGAAATAACTTTCGAGGAAATTCACAGAAATGGAGCCATCGCTTTCGCAATTTATAACTACCATCGATTTACAGGAGATTACAGTTATATTCCAGAAAAGGGATTGGAAGTATTAATTGGAATTGCTCGTTTTTGGCATCAAAGAGCTAATTTTTCAAAAGAGAAAAACAAGTATGTTATTCTTGG
>CAYTSL010000054.1:0-9980 GCA_964440415.1 uncultured Flavobacteriaceae bacterium | reverse complement strand
ACTATTGCAGCAACAGCTTTTGTAACATCCATGATTTTAATGATAGCACATTGGAACTGGATGGATCCTGCCATTGCAAATCTACAGCCTGTATTAAATAGTTACTGGCTTATGATTCATGTGGCTGTAATTGTTGCCAGTTATGGTCCGTTCACATTAGGAATGATTTTAGGTTTAGTTTGTTTAATACTTATGGTATTTACTAATAAGAATAACAAGGATAAAATGTTGTTGAATATTAAAGAACTTACTATTATTAATGAAATGGCACTTACAGTTGGCCTTGTATTATTGACTATAGGGAATTTTCTTGGTGGTATGTGGGCTAATGAAAGCTGGGGACGATATTGGGGTTGGGATCCTAAAGAAACTTGGGCACTTATAAGTATTATGGTTTACGCTTTTGTTTTGCATATGCGATTAATACCTGGCCTTCGTGGTCGATTTGCGTTTAGTCTTGCATCAATGATTGCATTTGGAAGTATAATGTTTACTTACTTTGGAGTTAATTTCTATTTATCAGGATTACACTCGTATCAATCAGGTCAGCAGATTGCTAGTTTTCAAATTATTGTAGTTGCTGTTGTTTTAACAACTATTTTAGGACTTTTAGCTTATAGAAAATACCTTAAATATTTAAAGAAATAATTTTCAAACTCGAATTATTTTAAAGGAATTGAGAATTAATTTTTATTATTTTAGGTTTAAATAAAAACCATTCATGAATCTGATTAAAAAAATGAAACCAGCTAATTTCTTTATGCTGGTACTATGTTTAGTTATCATTGTAGTTGCTGAGTACTTATTTTTGACAGGAGATAAGCTTCATGGTATTTTTGTTGGCCTTTGGGCACCAACTTTACTTGGAGTTATGATCTACTTAAAACTTATAGAGCATGGAAGCAAATAATCTGGTTTTCTGGTTTTCTATAATTGTTTTTGTCCTGGTAAGTCTCTGGGCTATTTGGCTTGTACGTGAATTTGACAAAGCAGGTAAAGGGTAACACTAACTAAAACAATAAAGAATTATCTAATTCAGGGTAATTCACTCTTTCTGTTATTTCCATAGAATTGCTGTCAACTTTCGGATTGAACAAATCTTTGCTTACAGTAAAAGTCTCCAAGGAGTCATCTTCGTAAGGTAAATTGATTATTTCTCTTATTTGAGATTCATTTAAGTCATCCATGAGCCAATTGTTTTCCACTTCTTTTGGTAATATTACAGGTTGTCTTTTCTTAATATTATGAATGGTTTCAAAAAGAGGAGAGGCAGGTTTTGTCAATATAGAAAAAGTAACTGCCTGATCCAGAACAGTGTAAATACCTGCTAGTGTAAGAGCTTCAGAATTTGAATTATGTATATAATAAGGATATTTCTTTTTATTAAAATGATGAGGTTCATAAAATCCTGTAACAGGAATTAAACACCTTCTTGTTAAGGACGAGTACTTATAAATAAAATGATCAAATAACTTTTCACTTTTTGCATTTAATCCACCACCAAATTTTACGGCTTTTTTATAATAGTTTGACAAGGCTTCAGTCTTGATATTGGAGGGTACAATACCCCAATTGGATGGAACGAATACTGATGGTTCTTCTTGAGGAAGTATTAACATTTCAGGATGTGAAAATCCATTTATATGATATCTTGGTTTTTCAAAATATAATCGATTGGCATCTTTATGCAAGGAAGCTTTAAATCTTGATTCCAAATTTGACAGGTTTTCTGTAATCCTTGTATGATAGCACATCTTATTATATAAAATCTACCAAGCAATATAGCTATTAATAAACCACTAAAAACATCATATAAGAAAAAAAGACATAAAAAAAGCTGTCTGAAAATTTCTATTTTCAGACAGCTTTCACTAATGATAAATACAAAAATTAAATTTGTGGTCCAGCAGCAATTAGTGCTTTTCCTTCTTCATTATCTGTGTATTTTTCAAAGTTTTTGATAAATAATCCAGCTAGGTTTTTAGCCCTTTTGTCCCATTCAGCAGAATCTTTATAAGTATCTCTTGGGTCTAAAATATCATCGTGTACATCTGTTAAAGAAGTTGGTACTTCTAAATTAAATACAGGCATTATTTTAGTTTCAGCTTTTTCAATTGAACCGTCTAAAATACGGTCAATGATTCCTCTTGTATCCTGGATAGAAATTCTTTTTCCAGTTCCATTCCAACCAGTATTTACTAAATAAGCTTCAGCTCCATGTTCCTCCATTTTTTTCACTAACTCTTCACCGTATTTAGTTGGGTGTAATGTTAAGAAAGCTTCACCAAAACAAGCAGAGAATGTTGGTTGTGGTTCAGTTACTCCTCTTTCAGTACCAGCTAATTTTGCTGTAAATCCTGACAAGAAGTGGTATTTAGTTTGCTCTGGAGTTAACTTAGATACTGGAGGCATTACACCAAAAGCATCAGCAGTTAAGAAAATTACTTTGTTTGCATGACCAGCTTTAGATATTGGTTTTACAATATTTTCAATGTGATAAATTGGGTAAGAAACACGAGTATTTTGTGTTACAGAACCATCTGTGAAATCAATTTTACCGTTTTCATCAACTGTTACGTTTTCTAATAACGCATCTCTTCTAATTGCTTCATAAATGTCAGGTTCAGCTTCATGATCTAAATCAATTGTTTTAGCGTAACATCCACCTTCAAAGTTAAAAACACCTTCGTCATCCCATCCGTGTTCATCATCACCAATTAATTGTCTATTTGGATCTGTAGATAAAGTAGTTTTACCAGTTCCTGACAATCCGAAGAAAATAGCTGTATTACCATCATCACCAACATTAGCTGAACAGTGCATTGCAGAAATCCCTCTTTGAGGTAAGTAATAGTTCATCATTGCGAACATACCTTTTTTCATTTCACCACCATACCAAGAACCACCAATTACTTGCATTTTTTCAGTTAAGTTAAATACTGTAAATACTTCAGAATTTAAACCGTGCTCTTGCCATTTATCGTTTTGCGTTTCAGAACCGTTTAAAACAACAAAATCTGGCTCACCAAAAGACTGTAGTTCTTCAGCAGTAGGTCTAATAAACATATTTTTTACAAAATGTGCTTGCCAAGGAACTTCAACAACAAATCTTACTTTTAACCTTGTATCAACGTTAGCACCACAATATGCATCAACCACATATAATTTTTTCCCTGATAATTCTTCTAATACTAAAGCTTTTAAATCATTCCAAACAGCTTGAGTTGTAGGTTTGTTATCATTTGGAGATTGTTTTGAAGTCCACCATAAAGTATCTCTAGTTACATCATCTTTAATGATAAATTTATCTTTAGGAGAACGCCCTGTAAATTTACCCGTCATAACATTGATTGCACCCAATTCAGTTTTAAACCCTCTTTCAAAACCTACCAAGGCAGGATCTAATTCTGCTTCATATAATTCATCATATGATGGATTATATATAATTTCTTTGATATTTTTTAATCCAATTTTGTTTAAATGTTCAACTACTGAGTTTTTAAGTACTTCCATCTTTTTGTTTTTATTTAATTGGTTTTGTTTTTTGATTTAAAATTTAGTTACAAATTTACGAAGAAATCCGCATAAGTCAATATGATAATTATCAGTTAAAAGAAAAAGTTACTAAAACGATTGCGAGGCTTAACTATTTATTTATCAACAACATATAATTTTTTTAAAACACAATTGTTTATTATTTTTTTTACGTATATGTTAAAACTTAGAGGTTGGTTTGCAATTATTTAAAGAAGAATCTTATTACAGAATAATTCAATTACTTTTTTCATTAAATTTATAATATGAAAAACAAGGCAAGTTTAAAAACCATATGCACACATGTTGGTGAGATAGAAGACAAACGATTTAAAGGAGCTGTTTCTCCTATTTATATGTCTACCTCTTACCAATTTGAAGGTGTCGATGTTAAACGATATCCTAGGTACTTTAATACACCTAATCAGGAGTATTTAGCAAAGAAAATAGCTGCATTGGAAAATGCCGAAGCTGGATTGATTTTTGGGTCAGGAATGGCAGCTATTAGCACAACCTTTTTGGCATTTTTAGAAGCTGGAGATCATATTGTATTACAAAATACTTTATATGGAGGAACCAGTAATTTTATACGTGAAGAATTTCCTAAATATGGAATTGAATTCACGTTTACCAATGGTTTGAAGATTTCAGATTTTGAGGCTGCTATTCAACCAAATACAAAATTGATTCACATAGAAACACCTTCTAATCCGTTATTAACAATTACTGACATGAAGGCTGTGGCAGATTTGGCAAAGTCAAAAGATATTGTAACAACAATAGACAATACATTTGCGAGTCCAGTTAACCAGAATCCAATCGATTTTGGAATTGATGTTGTAATTCATTCTGCAACCAAATATTTAGGTGGACATTCCGATATTCTTGCTGGAGCAGTAGCATGTAGCCAGGAACATATAGACAAAATTTGGTGTGTTGCCAAAAATCTTGGAGGTAGCTTAAGCGATTTTATGGTTTGGATGCTGGAGCGTAGTATAAAAACATTAGTAATTCGCGTTAAAGAGCAAAATAGAAATGCTAAAAAGTTAGCTCGATTCTTGAATAATAACGAAGATGTTAAAACTGTTTATTATCCAGGATTGAAAAGTCATCCTGATTATGAACTGGCAAAACAACAAATGAAAGGTTTTGGTGGCATGTTGTCTTTTGAGTTGAATGAAGGATTGGATGCACCAAAATTCCTTAAGTCATTAAAAATGATAAAACCGTCCATGAGTTTAGCAGGAGTAGAAAGTTCAATGTTATTACCTGCTCAAACCTCACATGCCTTGATAAGTCAGAAGGAGCGAGATGATTTAGGTATTAGCAATAATTTGATTCGCTTTTCTGTAGGTATTGAATCACCTAAAGATATAAAAGACGATATAGAACAAGCCATAGCAAGTGTAAAGGTTGACGAACTAGGTTTTAGGCTTTAATTATCCTGTTTTCTAAAATCGTATTTTAGATTTACTTGTAAGGACAGTCTATTAAAACTTTTTGTTTTGAAAGAATGTCTGGCATATCCTAATTGCACGTTAATATTTTTATTGAGTTTAGCTCCAAGTGCAGCATAAACTCTGTTCTGATTGAAATCAAATTCATTTAAATTAAAATGAATTTCATCATATACAGTTATAAACAAGGTTTTATTAATAGGTAAGCTACCTTTAAATCTATAGCGTAATCTGTGTTTTAGTATATTTTCAGTTGGATATTCCAGAAAACGCTGTTCTAATCTAAACCTGTGAGACCAAGCAATATTGTTGGATTTATGTTTAATTGATATTTCTTCGAGAATTCTATTTTCTTTATTGTTAGGGATGTCATTATATTCAAAAGAAGTATCAATATTAGCATTTCCATATCCAATCCTAGCTGTTATATTTTTTTTGATATGATAGTTTAAACCAATAATACCTAATAGCAAATGATGGTTGCTGGACAATTCGTAATTCCAGTTTGTTACAGATGCACTAATACTAATTTTATCAGAGATTCTATTGGAAGATGTCAATTCATACCAAGAGCCCAATTCATCTTCACCGGTATTCTGGCTAAATGTGTTAAATGTTATTAGCAAACAAATAAATGCAGTTAGTAAATAGTTTTTCACTTTAATTTTTATTTAAGTAATGCTTATGGTGTCAATCAATTAGAAATTGTCATGTATTTAAAATATAATCCTTAAAAAGGCCAAATGATTGGTACAAGCAATAATGTTACTATTAAAAACAATAAAAGTAAAGGCGCACCAACTTTAAAATAATCAACAAATTTATATCCTCCAGCCTGCATTACCATGGCGTTTGTAGTTGTTCCAACTGGTGTTAGAAATGCTGTCGATGCACTAATGGCAACAACTATCATAAATGGTAAAGGTGATAAATTTAATGTTTGAGCAGCAATTAGGGCAATTGGAGCCATTAATACTGCTGTAGCTGAATTGTTAATGACTTGGCTAAATGCAGTTGTTAGGACAAAAACTCCACCCAATAGTACGACGGGATGAATGTGCCCCAAATAGTTCACCAAGTTATTGGCAATTAATTGTGCAGTACCTGTTTTTTGTAATGCTATACCCATAGGTATCATTGCACCAATCATAATTACACTAGTCCAACTTATAGATTTATAGGCTTTTGATATTGGAATACAACCAGTTAGAACCACTATTCCTGCACTAATTAAAGCTGCAATGGATCCAGGTACTATTTTTAAAACCAACAAAATAATCATTAGAACCAATGCTCCCATAGCTATATAGGATTTACGAGTCAGGTTTTCAACGTTTTTTGCCATCCCTTCAGGGCTGCCACATATAACCAAGTTTTCGTGTTGGCTTTTAAGATTTTCTATATCTGCCCAAATACCTCTAATTATAAAACCGTCACCAGCTTTAACTACAATTTCTTTATCCAAATAGGGTTTATTATTTCTTGAAGCAGCCAATAATTGAACACCAAATCGTTTAAAATAATTACCTAGTTTTATTTTTCTACCAACTAAAAATGATTTAGGAGTCACTAATACCTCTGTCATTCCAACCTCCTGATTAATGAGGTTGTGTTTAAGTTCGTCCTGAATAGGTTCTAATGGTAAAAGACCAAGCCTGAAGGTAATCATTAACCTGTTTAAGGCTTCTGTATCCCCTTTTACAGTAATTATATCATGATAACGTATATCATCATTTGGTGTAGGGAACTCAATAAATGGTCGTGTACCTTTTAATCTATTTGGATGTCTTCTTTTTAGCCTTATTACCTGAACATTAAATTTTCGCTCAAAATCCCAATCACTAAATGTTGTACCAATGAGCGGAGACAATGATCTGATACGTAAACGGTAATAGTCATCATCAATTTTATAGGCCTCAATCCAATCATGTAATGTGGAATCAATATCTACAGGTTTGTTATTTGTTTGGTTTTTTGGTAATAACTTATGTCCTACATATCTAAAATATACAAGAGCAATAATTAAAAGAGGTAATCCTATTAAACTAAATTCAAAAAATGAAAATCCTTGTGCACCTGATTCTTCAAGGGCGTTACTAACGATGATATTAGGAGGTGTTCCTGTCAAAGTCAATAATCCTCCTGTATTAGATCCAAAGGCAACTGGCATAAGTACTTTTGATGGCAATGTTCCCATTTTCCAAGCAGAAGAAATAGTAACAGGCAATAAAGTAGCAACTGTCCCGGTGTTACTAACAAAACCAGAAAGAAATCCAGATCCTAAAGTAAGTATCACGAGGAGTTTGGGAAAACTATTTCCAGCCCATTGAACAAATTTCTGTCCTGCTTGAGCTGTCCAGCCAGTTTGTGAAAGTCCCTCTCCAATTATAAAAAGGGCCGCAATCATAATAACTGTGGGATTACTAAACCCGCTCAAGGTTTCTTTTGAATCTAAAATGCCAAAAGCAAACAAACTTATCATGGAGACAAGAGCAACAACATCAGGAGAAAATTTTCCCCAAACAAATAAGGCAATGGTTATTGCCAATATGGTTAACATAAGGTAAATCATAATATTTTTTTTATGTTGTTCTTCATTAAATTACTGAAAAATGTAATTTAAACTATTAATTGTTTTCGAGCGTAAAATTACTGTGAGTATCGACTTATAATAATGATTTATATCATAATTTTTGAAACCAGTTCATTTTTTAGGATATATCAAAATTAGTCATAAAAAAATTGTATTATAATTTACGAAAACGTATGAGAATTATTAAGTACAGTGAAATAACTTTCTTTTTTATACTTTTGAGACTCGAACATAGTTTTAATGACTAGAAAATTCATATGAAATTAGATATTCTTGCCTTTGGAGCTCATCCTGACGATGTTGAATTAGGATGTGCAGCAACAATAGCAAAGGAGGTTAGTCTTGGTAAAAAAGTTGGGATAATAGATCTTACTCGCGGTGAACTTGGTACAAGAGGTACAGCTGAAACACGAGATCTAGAATCTGAAGAAGCGTCAAAAATATTAGGTGTGGAAATACGCCATAATATGGGTTTTGCCGATGGATTTTTTGTTAATGATAAGATGCACCAGATTGAAGTTATAAGAATGATCAGAAAATTCAGACCTGAAATTGTTTTGTGTAACGCAACTGAAGACAGACACATTGATCATGCAAAAGGAAGCAATTTAGTTAGTGATGCATGTTTTTTAAGTGGCTTATTAAAAATTGACACAAAATTTGATGAAGATGATGATTCCTGGCAAGATCCATGGAGACCAAATCTAGTATATCATTATATTCAATGGAAGAATTTAGAGCCAGATTTTGTTGTTGATGTTACCGGGTTTTTAGATAAAAAAATGGAAGCGGTTATGGCATATAAAACACAGTTTTATGACGAAAAAAGTAAGGAACCAGATACACCAATTTCAAGTAAGAACTTTACAGATAGTATAAAATACCGAGCTAGAGATATGGGAAGATTGATAGGTACAGAATATGGTGAAGGGTTCAATGCCGAGCGTTATCCAGCAGTAAACTCATTGTTTGACTTAAAATAATATTGTCAAAAAATGTTTGTTAAAAATTCTAAATAATTTACATTTGCACACGCATTATAAAAATGTGTTTAAATGGTGGTTGTAGCTCAGTTGGTTAGAGCATTGGTTTGTGGTACCAAGGGTCGCGGGTTCGAATCCCGTCTTCCACCCCAAGACGATTGACTAAATCAATGTCTTGGTACTGACCAAAGCGTCAGTACCTTTTGACTTAAGTCATTTTAGTTAAAACTAAAACGTCTGCATCTTTTAAACCTTCAAGATTTTTCTTGAAGGTTTATTAATTTTTGACCCAAACTGAGTAAAGATTTTCTCATTTTTATAAATATGTATTATACTTATATTTTATACTCTGAATCCATAGATAAGTATTATAAAGGTCATACAATTAATGTTGACAATAGACTTAAAAGGCATAATAAAGCTGAGGTAAATTATACTTCTAAAGGAATTCCTTGGAAATTAGTTTTAGCTTTAGAAAAAAAAACTAAAAGTGATGCTATAAAACTAGAACGCAAACTTAAAAATTTAAATAGAGAGCGATTGGAAGCCTTTATAGTTAAATATGGATGAATTAAGATTAAAAATTTAATTTGCAGCCTTATCTACTACAATTCTATTTTCTCTATTAGCCAATTCCCAAGCTGTATGAAAAACTAATCGCGTTCTGTTTTCCAGTAAATCGTAATCTATTTTATCAGGTGTATCTGAAGGTTTGTGATAATCAGCATGTGTTCCATTAAAATAGAAAATTACAGGAATGTTATTTTTTGCAAAATTGTAATGATCTGATCTATAATAGAATCTGTTTGGGTCATTTTCATCATTATAAGTATAGTCAAATTCTATATTACAATATTTACCATTAACCTCTTCTGAAATATTGTGTAACTCTGTACTCAATTTATCACTACCAATTAAATATAAATAATTCCTGTTTGAGCTATCACGCTTTGGATCTGTTCGACCAATCATGTCCATATTAAGGTTTGCAACAGTATTTTCTAATGGAAAAACGGGATCAATATCTGTGTAATATCTTGACCCTAAAAGGCCTTTTTCTTCTCCTGTAACATGTAAGAACAAGATAGATCGTTTAGGTCTGTATCCATTATCTGAAGCCAATTTAAATGCTTCAGCAATCTCAAGAATAGCCACAGTTCCTGAACCATCGTCATCAGCACCATTATATATATCGTCTCCTTTAACGCCTTCATGATCCAAATGTGCAGAAATAACTATGACCTCTTCCGGTTTCTCAGAACCTTTAATATAAGCCAACACATTTTCGGTTTGAATTTCTTCTGATTGGCTTTTATAATCTAACTTAAAATCTAAATTAATTTTCCCTGATTCCTTTTCATTATTAACGTTGGCCATAATCGCGTCTCTAACAGTATCACCAACAAGAAATAC
>CAYTSL010000053.1:0-10038 GCA_964440415.1 uncultured Flavobacteriaceae bacterium | reverse complement strand
TTTTTCAGTCGTATCAATATTGTTGTAACCGTATACACGCAAAATTTCTTCTATCACATCTGCTTCACGAGTCACATCATTTCTGTAAGCAGGGACTAAAAGCCCTAAACCAGTTTCTGTAACGCTGTTAACCTTTATTTCTAATGAGCTGAGGATACTTTTAATTGTTTCTTTTGGTATCTCTTGACCGATTAACTTTTTTGCATTTTCAAAGCTTAAACGTACCTCATTATCTTCTATTTTAACGGGATAAGAGTCGAAAATATCACTGGTAATTTCGCCTCCAGCAACCTTCATAATCAATAGGGCAGCTCTTTTTAAAGCATATTCTGTAATGTTTGGATCTATTCCTCGTTCGAATCTAAACGATGCATCTGTATTGAGTCCATGTCTTTTAGCTGTTTTACGAATACTTATCGGATCGAAGAATGCGCTTTCCAAAAAGATACTTGTCGTGCCTTCTGTGACTCCAGAATGGATGCCTCCAAAAACGCCTGCAATACACAATGGTTTCTCTGCATCACATATCATAAGATCATCTTCATGCAGTTCTCTCTCTACTTCGTCTAATGTGATGAACTTAGTACCTGATTTTAGAGTTTTGACGACTATTTTATTACCTTTTATTTTTGCAGCATCAAATGCATGTAAAGGCTGACCCAATTCATGTAAAACGTAGTTGGTTGCATCTACAATATTATTAATTGGACTAAGTCCAATAGCTTTTAAACGGTTTTGTAACCAATTAGGAGACTCATTTACTTTAATTCCAGAAATGGTTACACCGCAATATCGTGGTGATTTTTTGAAGTCCTTAACTTCTACATCAATTTTAAGTTTACGATTGTCAACATGATAAGCACTGGTTGAAGGGGTTATTAGTTCCAGATTTATATCTTGTTGCATCAATCCTGCTTTAAGATCTCTAGCAACACCTAAATGACTCATTGCATCTGCTCTGTTTGGAGTTAGACCAATTTCAAATACTTTGTCATTTTCAATATCAAAAACATCTGCTGCAGGAGTCCCAACTTTTATACCTTTATCCAAAACCATGATACCGTCATGACTTTGTCCAAGTCCTAATTCATCTTCAGCACAAATCATTCCATGACTTTCTTCCCCACGTATTTTACCCTTCTTAATGGTCCATTCTTCACCTTCTGCACTGTAAAGTTTAGTTCCAATTGTCGCTACAGGTACTTTTTGTCCCACATCAACATTAGGAGCACCACAAACAATTTT
The DNA here is from genome assembly GCA_964440415.1 of uncultured Flavobacteriaceae bacterium. Taxonomy (GTDB): domain Bacteria; phylum Bacteroidota; class Bacteroidia; order Flavobacteriales; family Flavobacteriaceae; genus Site-B1. The sequence goes on along the minus strand of CAYTSL010000053.1, from coordinate 8,793 downwards.
AAGAGGTTGATTATCTCCTATATCGACAGTTGTTACTTTTAGTCTATCTGCATTGGGATGTTTATCGCAGGTCAATACTTTACCTATAACAATTCCATCCAATCCACCTTTCACAGATTGGTATTCTTCAATGCCTTCAACCTCTAAACCCAAATTAGTAAGTAGCTCACCAGTTTTTTCTGCATCCCAACTTGTGTTGATAAATTTTTTAAGCCAATTATAGGAAATTTTCATTCAATAAATCATAAAATTATTAAGGACAAATATAGGACTTTGCTTAAAGTTAGCAAGAGCTAATTGTATCAAATATTTATATGAATTCTGAATTAGTTTATGAAATATAATTCCAGATATTCTTGTATTTGCCAAGTTGCTTATAAGTTTTGAGTAACACTTTATTTTCTGGATTTGTCAATGAAGGATCACTATTCAACACTTTTTTAGCATAAAAACGGGCATGTTGTAATATGTCATTATCCTTAATAATATCAGCAATCTTGAGGTTTAAAACACCACTTTGCTGTGTTCCCATTATGTCTCCTGGGCCACGTAATCGCAGATCAACTTCCGCAATTTCAAAGCCATCATTCGTTCTAACCATAGTTTCCAAGCGAATTTTACTATCGTTACTCAACTTATGGCTGGTCATGAGTATGCAATAACTTTGCTCTGCACCACGACCAACACGACCACGTAACTGGTGCAATTGTGATAAACCAAAGCGTTCAGCACTTTCAATTATCATGACAGAAGCGTTTGGAACATCGACACCAACTTCAATAACAGTAGTAGCTACCATTATCTGGGTTTCTCCTTTAATAAAACGTTGCATTTCAAAATCTTTATCGGCAGACTTCATTTTTCCATGCACAATGGAAATTTGATAATCAGGCATAGGGAAATCTCTAACAATGCTTTCATAACCATCCATCAAATCTTTGTAATCCATTTTTTCACTTTCCTGAATGAGTGGATAAACAATATAAATTTGCCTCCCTTTTGAAATTTCATCGCGAATAAACTTAAAAACATTGAGTCGGTTTTTGTCATATCTATGAACCGTTTTTATAGCTTGTCGACCAGGTGGTAATTCATCAATAATCGAGATGTCTAAATCACCGTAAACAGACATTGCTAAAGTCCGTGGAATTGGAGTTGCCGTCATAACCAAAATGTGTGGAGGAGAGGTATTTTTTTTCCATAATTTACTTCTTTGGGCAACACCAAATCGATGTTGCTCATCGATAACTGCAAGCCCTAAATTCTTGAATTTTACCTTATCTTCGAGTAACGCATGTGTCCCAATTAGTATCTGTAAATCACCATTTTGTAGTGATTCGTGAATTTTTCGTCTTTCTGAAGTTTTAGTTGAACCTGTAAGAAGTTTAATACTGATATTCAAATCCTTACATAGTGAATATAATCCATTGTAGTGCTGGACTGACAAAATTTCAGTCGGAGCCATTAAACAAGTTTGAAAACCGTTGTCAAGTGCTATTAGCATTGACATTAGAGCAACTATGGTTTTTCCGGATCCAACATCACCTTGTAATAAGCGATTCATTTGCGCATTGCTACCAAGATCTTGCCGAATTTCCTTGATCACCCGTTTTTGAGCATTGGTTAATTGGAATGGTAAATTCTCTTTAAAAAAACTATTAAAATAGTCTCCTACTCTTTCAAAAGTGAAGCCTTTAATTTTTGATTTGTGGATTAGATTTTTGATAATTAATTGCAACTGAATGTAAAATAATTCTTCAAATTTTAACCTAAATTGTGCTCTGGATAATAGGTCCTGATTTTTTGGAAAATGTACATTAAAAAGTGCCTCACTTTTTGAGATTAATTTCAATTCTTTCAAAATATTATCAGAAAGCGTTTCGGCAAATTTACCTTTGCTGTCTAAAAATAATTGTTGCATCATTTTGTTGATGACACGACTAGAAATTCCCTTATTTGATAATTTTTCTGTAGAAGGATAAACCGGTTGCATTGCAGATCGAAGGTTTTTTTCGTGCTCCTCAATCAGCTCCATTTCTGGATGGGGCATACTGAATTTACCACTAAACCAATTTGTTTTACCAAAAATAACATAGGGTTTGTTAAATCTTAAACTCTCTCGAATCCATTTTTGACCTCTAAACCAAACTAATTCCATTGTTCCTGTCTCGTCTTGAAAGGTTGCAACCAATCGCTTCCCTCGTTTTTGAGCTACTTCTTGAACATCGGTTATGGATCCAATAATTTGTACATCTGCGTTGTTACGTTGCAGTTGATTGATCTTGTAGTACTGAGTTCTATCAATATATCTGTTTGGAAATAAATTAATCAGATCCTGAAAAGTATGAATACCTAACTCCTTACGCAGCAAATCAGCACGATTAGGTCCCACACCCTTAAGATACTCGATAGGACTTTGTAAGTTGGTAATCATAGTAACGAAAATACTATATTTAAACTAATTTTAGTTTGCAATTTGTTCCAAAAAATTAGTAAAAAACGTAACTTTGGCTTAGCCTTTGCTATTTGCTACTTATGAAGTATTTCATTATTTTTTTTCTTGTTTTGTTTGGTGCTAGTGCAATAGCGCAACAAACTGAATATGTTGACTTTAAGACTGCTAATGTTGAAGTTTCTATAAATCCTGAAAAAGAATATATTTCCGGTAAAGTAGTTTATACATTTGATATTTTAAAACCACTAGATTCTATTTTTATCAATAGCCGAAATTTGTCTTATAAGACCCTTTATTTAAATAATAAAGAAATCGTTTACAATACTGAAGGCAATAAATTATGGCTCATTAATGATTTTGAACCTTCTAAAAATAATATTTTAATTATTGATTATGAAGCCTCTCCTAAAAACGCCATGTATTTTGTAGGTTGGGAAAATGACGCTCCAAATCAGGTTTGGACGCAAGGACAAGGCAAGTACACTAGTAATTGGTTGCCGAGTTTTGATGATGTCAATGAAAAGGTGGAGTTTGATTTAAAAATTCAGTTTAAAAAACCATATCAAGTAATTGCTAATGGTAAATTCACTGGTTTAGAAAGACTAGATCATTCAGATTATTATGTTTGGCATTATGATATGAAGCAACCAATGAGTAGTTATTTGTTGGCTTTGGCAATTGGTAAATACGATAAAAAAACAGAAATTTCAAAAAGTGGAATTCCTTTAGAAATGTACTACTACCCTGAAGATTCTGCTAAAGTTGAGCCAACTTACAGATACACAAAGCAAATGTTCGATTTTCTGGAAAAAGAGATTGGGGTCCCTTATCCTTGGCAAAATTACAAGCAAGTTCCGGTACATGATTTTCTATACGCAGGAATGGAAAACACAAGCTGTACTATATTTTCTGATGCATTTATGACAGATGAAATAGGGTTTATTGATAAAAATTATGTTAACGTCAACGCTCATGAATTAGCACATCAATGGTTTGGAGATTTGGTGACCGCAAAAAGAGGAGAGCATCATTGGCTGCAGGAAGGTTTTGCAACCTATTATGCGTTGCTGGCAGAGCGAGAAGTATTTGGAGATGATTATTACTATTACCGGCTATATCAATATGCCCAAGAGCTACATGAACAAGATAAAGCTGGAAAAAGTACCGCTTTACTAAATCCCAAATCTAGCAGCACCACTTTTTATAAAAAAGGTGCTTGGACATTGCACATGCTAAGAGAGCAAGTAGGAGATAAGGCTTTTATAAAGGCGGTTAAGCGATATTTAATAAAACATCAGTTTAAAAATGTTGAAACCAAATATTTTTTATCAGAAATGGAGGATATCAGTGGGCAAGATCTGACGATTTTTACGCAAGAATGGTTGCGCAGTAAATCTTTTGATAGTAAACAGGTAAATAGCTCGTTGAAGAAAAATGAATTTACAAAGGCGATGCTTCAAATGCACGAAATGGATGAAAGTAAGGATATAACTAAATTACTTTCAAAATGTGATGAGGTGCTCCATGCAGATTCTTTCTATCCACTCCAACAGGAATTATTCTCAAGAATTAAAAATGTTGATTCTCCAGAGGCTATTCAGTTGTATCGGCTAGCATTACATTCTGATGATATAAAGAAAAGACAGATAGTTGCTCAAAACTTAACAAAAATACCGTTAGATTTAAAAAAAGAGTATGAATCTTTATTGAATGATGAGTCTTATTTAACAATTGAATCAGCTTTATACAATTTATGGAATAACTTTCCAGAAGACCAGGAAAAATATCTTGAGCAAACTAGAAATATAATAGGGTTTAATGACAAGAATGTTCGTATACTCTGGTTAGTATTAGCTATCCTTACTGATAATGACGAATTGGGCGATTCTAATGACTTTTTTCAAGAACTAAATAGTTATACGTCACCCGATTATCATTTTGAAGTTAGACAGAATGCTTTTAACTCTTTACGATGGATACGATCTTGTAAAGAAGAATGTGTTGAAAATATGAAAGAAGCTTCCAAACATCATAATTGGAGATTCAAACAATATGCTAAACGATTATTAGAAAGTCATTGATATGAGAGCATTGGTAATTTCTGGTGGTGGAAGTAAAGGGGCATTTGCTGGAGGTGTTGCCCAATACCTAATTGAACAAAAAAAGAACAAATATGACCTCTTTATTGGGACTTCTACTGGAAGTTTGTTGGTTTCTCATTTAGCACTAAATAAAATTGATGAAATTAAAGAGATTTATACTAACGTAACGCAAAGTAGTATTTTTAGTAGCTGTCCATTTAAAATAAAGAATAAAAAAGGTATTGAAACTATTGGAATAAATCATTTTAATATTATAAAAAATTTTATTCGGGGAAGTAAAACTTTTGGAGAAAGTTTTAATTTAAAAGCACTTATAAATAGAGCCAATTCAGAAGCCGAGTTTAACCAATTAAAACAAAGTGATACTGAAGTAATAGTAACTGTTTCTAACTTATCTCTTAACCAAGTTGAATATAAATCAATTAAAGATTTTAATTACGAAGAATTTTGCGAATGGACTTGGATTTCTTGTAATTATACCCCATTTATGACACTTGTTAAAAAAAATGGTTGTGAATATGCAGATGGAGGTCTTGGCTCTATGGTCCCTATTGAAGAAGCTATAAAACGAGGAGCAACAGAAATAGATGCAGTCATTTTGCAAACAGAAGTTTCTCAATTGAATAGGATGCCTTCATTAAATGCCTTTTCATTGCTGACTAATATGTTTAACTTTATGCTAGATAGAATAGAGAGTCAGAATATTAGAATAGGAAAATTTGTTGCCTCAAACAGTGATACTATTATTAATTTTTATTACACACCAACGGTACTCACAACGAATTCATTAATATTTAATAAAGAAAAAATGACTAAATGGTGGCGAAGTGGTTATAATTTTGCTAAACACACGAATAGTAAAACTAGTCAAATAGAAATAATTGAATGAGAGCATTGGTAATTTCTGGTGGTGGGAGCAAAGGGGCATTTGCTGGAGGTGTTGCACAATACCTAATAGAAGGCAAGGGTATACATTATGATATGTTTTTAGGCACCTCTACGGGTAGCTTATTGGTTCCGCATTTAGCGGCTCATGATATTGGTAAAGTATACGATATTTTTACCAATGTAAACCAGAAAACCATATTTAGCATCAATCCTTTTATCGTGCGTAAAAAAGATGATAGAGAATATGTATCTATTAACTATTTTAATTCGCTCATTCAATTCGCCAAGCGCAAACGAACATTTGGTGAAAGCAAGGCCTTAAGGCGAAATGTAAAAAAGAATTTTACCAAAGAGGAATATGATAAAATACGAGCCACTAAAGAAGATGTTGTTGTAACTGTGTCAAACTTATCTAAAAACCGAGTAGAATATAAATCGATAAACGAATTCAGTTATGAAGAGTTTTGCGATTGGATCTGGATTTCCTGTAACTACATTCCGTTTATGTCCTTGGCAACAGTTAATGGTCATGAATATGCCGATGGAGGATTAGGCTGTGTAGTACCTATTAGAGAAGCAATTTTAAGAGGTGCAACGGAAGTTGATGCCATTGTGTTAGAGAGTGAAAATATGGAATATAACAAGGTGCTTGGTAAAAATCCGTTTTCTCTAATGCTAAGTTTGTTTGGGCATTTATTAGATCAAGTGGAAAGAGCAGATATTGCTATTGGTAAATTGGCTGCAAAACATAGAAATGTTAAGCTTAACATATACTATACACCCACAAAATTAACCGAGAATTCACTTATTTTTAATCGTGAATTAATGATGCAGTGGTGGGAAGAAGGCTATAATTATGCGGAATCTAAATTAAATAAATCACAAGATTAATTCCATAATTCTGCTACTTCATTCTTAATATATGATAAACCAGCATCGCTAGGTGCTCTTTTCTCCATCATTTCAGTTAAAAGAACTTCTCTCAATTTATTAGCAGAACTGGTTTTTGGCAGTAAGCTTGCTTTTCTAATAAGTTGTATGGTAGCATTTTTGGCAGCACTAATTATGCTCCAGCATTCATCACTTAAGTAGATTTGCTGCGACAAATTGTGTTCAAATTCATCTTCAATAGCAGATATAAGTAACAACTCATAATTCTCTTTATTTGAGGACTTTGGAACTGTTCTTATTAATAATTTTGAAGGCGTAATTCTTTCCAAAAAAAGCGCCATCCTTTCATAGGCTTGAAGCCTAATTGGTAAGGCATGTTTTTCCAGGTCCTTTCGGACCAAGAAATTTCTTCTGTTATCTTCGTTTCTTATGAACTGTTTAAAGAAATAAAAGGCCAATAGACCTGTAACTAAAGCTGGTATTATATAAAGAAAGAAGTTAACTATTTTTTCAGTATCCATAATATTATGATATTAGAAGTAAACTTAATTCCTTAAAAATTATTGTCCAAATGAATTTATAATTAAAATAAAACATTGTTTATAATTAATCAGAAATCTATTCAAAAATGAATCAAACATTGGTTAATTTCACAATCTTAAAGTTAGATAAAATTGGAAAAATTTCTCAGTCAGTTGAATGATGCACAATTAGCACCAACCTTGCAAAAAGAAGGTCCTATGATAGTTATTGCAGGAGCTGGTTCTGGGAAAACAAGAGTGCTAACGTATCGCATTGCTTATTTAATGAGTCAAGGAGTTGATGCGTTTAATATTTTAGCCTTGACTTTTACAAATAAGGCAGCTCGTGAGATGAAAGATAGGATTGCCAATATAGTTGGAAGTGAAGCTAAAAACCTATGGATGGGAACCTTTCATTCTGTGTTTGCAAGGATATTAAGGTTTGAAGCAGATAAATTAGGGTATCCGAGTAATTTTACAATCTATGACACACAGGATTCGGATAGGTTGATTGCGTCCATTATAAAAGAAATGAATCTGGATAAAGATGTCTATAAATATAAGCAAATAAGATCCAGAATTTCTTCATATAAAAATAGTCTCATTACGGTTAAAGCTTATTTTCAAAATCCTGAATTAATTGAATCAGACACCATGGCAAAGCGCCCAAAAATGGGTGATATATATAAAAACTATGTGGACAGATGTTTTAAAGCTGGAGCTATGGATTTTGATGATCTTTTGCTAAAAACTAATGAGCTTTTAACACGATTTCCAGAAGTACTGGCAAAATATCAAGATAAATTTAGGTATATATTGGTAGATGAGTATCAGGATACAAATCATTCACAATACTTGATAGTCAGGGCATTATCAGATCGATTTCAAAACATTTGTGTTGTTGGTGATGATGCTCAGAGTATTTATGCCTTTAGAGGTGCCAATATTAATAATATATTGAATTTTCAAAAGGATTATGATGATGTAAAACTATATCGATTAGAACAAAACTACCGATCAACAAAAAACATCGTTAATGCTGCTAATTCAATCATAGATAAAAACAAATCAAAAATTGATAAAATTGTTTGGACTGCAAATGATGAAGGACAGAAAATAAAAGTGCACAGATCCATGACAGATGGTGACGAAGGTAGATTTGTTGCCAGTACCATTTTTGAGACCAAGATGCAAAATCAATTACGAAACAATGATTTTGCAATATTGTATAGGACCAACGCACAATCTAGAGCTATTGAGGATGCTTTACGAAAACGAGATATTCCATATAGAATTTATGGAGGCCTGTCTTTTTATCAACGTAAAGAAATTAAAGATGTGTTGTCTTACTTAAGGTTAGTTATAAATCCGGCAGATGAAGAAGCATTAAAACGGGTAATTAATTTTCCAGCCAGAGGTATTGGTCAGACTACTATTGATAAGCTCTTAGTTGCTGCTAATGGTTATGATCGCTCCATTTTTGAAGTCCTTCAAAATATGGATAAGCTTAAAATAAATATCAATTCTGGCACCAAGACCAAGTTGCAAAATTTTACAACTATGCTTGAAAGCTTTCAAGTTATGAATCAAACAGCCAATGCTTTTGAATTAGCAGATCATATCGTTAGAGTAACCGGTCTATTAAAGGAGTTCAATAAAGATGGAACTCCTGAAGGTATTGCTAAAATGGAGAATATTGAAGAATTATTGAATGGTATTAAAGACTTTGTTGAAGAACAAAAGGAATTGGTAGATTCTACTGGTTCTTTGACAGAATTTTTAGAAGACGTTGCTTTAGCTACGGATTTAGATCAAGAAGACGTTAATACAGATAGAGTTGCTTTAATGACTATTCATTTGGCAAAAGGATTGGAATTTTCACATGTGTTTGTAGTTGGATTAGAGGAAGATCTGTTTCCTAGTGCTATGAGTATGA
>CAYTSL010000052.1:0-10242 GCA_964440415.1 uncultured Flavobacteriaceae bacterium | reverse complement strand
TTAAGGAGTTTTAAGAGACTGCTTTTAATTTTTTTATGGTAGTTTTAGAAATCTTTCCCTCTGCATATGACTTCGTTACATTTAGTTTTTTGTCGTTTCCACTTGGCATTTCAAACATAGCATCTGTTAGTATTTCTTCGCATAACGAGCGTAAACCACGCGCTCCTAATTTATATTCAATGGCCTTGCCTACTATAAAACCTAAAGCGCCATCTGTAATTGTAAAGTCAATTTCATCCATAGAAAACAACTTCTTGTATTGTTTAATAATGGCATTTTTTGGTTCGGTTAAAATAGCTCTAAGCGTTTTGGCATCAAGAGGGTTCATGTAGGTCAATACGGGTAAACGTCCTATAATTTCTGGAATGAGCCCATAATCTTTTAAATCCTTTGGGATTATATATTGTAACAAATTATCTCTGTCAACAATTTCTTCGGCTTTTGAGGCACTATAACCAACTGCCTGCATATTTAATCTTTTGGAAATATGGCGTTCAATACCATCAAAAGCACCACCAGCTATAAAAAGAATATTCTCGGTATCAACCTCAATAAACTTTTGGTCTGGATGCTTACGTCCTCCTTTTGGAGGTACATTCACCATTGTACCTTCTAACAATTTTAATAAAGCTTGCTGTACACCTTCACCAGATACATCTCTGGTAATTGAAGGATTGTCACTTTTCCGAGCAATTTTATCTATTTCATCTATAAAAACTATTCCCTTCTGAGCTTTATCTAAATTATAATCTGCAGCCTGTAATAATCGAGTTAATATACTTTCAACATCCTCTCCTACATAACCAGCTTCGGTTAAAACAGTCGCATCAACAATTGCTAAAGGAACATTTAGCATTTTAGCAATCGTTTTGGCCATAAGTGTTTTACCAGTACCTGTTTCCCCTACCATAATGATATTACTCTTCTGTATTTCTATATCATCATCTGTTGGAGGTTGCAATAGCCGTTTATAATGATTATAAACAGCAACGGACATTACTTTTTTAGTGTGTTCCTGCCCTATTATATATTCATCTAAAAAGGCTTTTATTTTCTGTGGTTTTTTTAGCTTTAATTCTGCTGATAAATCACTGCTGCTCAAATCTTTAGATTCCTCTAATACAATCCCATGAGCTTGTTCAATGCATCTGTCACAAATATGAGCGTCTAAACCAGCAATCAATAAATTGGTTTCCGGTTTTTTTCTACCACAAAATGAACATTCTAATACTTCCTTTGCCATACTTTATTTTTACTCTCGAACTAAAATTTCATCAATCATGCCATATTCTTTGGCTTTATCAGCTTTCATCCAGTAATCTCTATCACTATCTGAATATACTTTGTCATATTCCTGTCCAGAATGCTTACTGATTATTTTGTATAATTCCTCCTTTAATATCAATATCTCACGAGCGGTAATTTCTATATCACTTGCTTGCCCTTGCGCACCACCTAATGGTTGGTGAATCATCACTCTTGAATGAGTTAAACCACTGCGTTTTCCTTTAGCTCCTGCACATAACAATACTGCTCCCATTGATGCCGCCATTCCTGTGCAAATTGTAGCAACGTCTGGCTTAATGAATTGCATTGTATCATAAATACCAAGTCCAGCATACACACTTCCACCAGGAGAGTTGATATAAATTTGAATATCTTTAGAAGAGTCTGTACTTTCTAAAAACAACAATTGCGCTTGAATAATATTGGCAACCTGATCGTTAATTCCTTGTCCCAAAAATATAATCCTATCCATCATTAAACGAGAGAATACATCAAAAATTGCGATGTTCATTTGGCGTTCTTCTATGATATTAGGAGTTAGGTTTGTTGGGTACATACTACTCATTATTTTATTGTAGTAAGTACTGCTTATTCCTTGATCTTTTATTGCGAACTTTTCAAACTCTTTAGCGTAATCCATATTAATATAGTATTGAGGTTTTAATTTGTAAATATAACAACTATTAGCTAAATAATTATTCTTTTATTTTAAAGGTATTTATACTGCTATTTTCTTGCGTTCAAAACTTAAATACTCTAGTTTTGATATTTATTTTTATGTCATGCTTTTTCAAAAAGAAACCCTTCAGGAAATCAATACTCAAATTGATCAGATTTTAAGTAAAATAACCAATTACGAAACTCGCTACAGTCAACAGATCCTTAATGTTCACCCTAATTATCAAAAAAGCGCTAAAAACCTTATTCATTATTTAGCCTTACGGACTTTTGATAACGATATTTTACAGAATAAATTATACGAAATCGGATTACCAAGCTCAACAAGTACAGAAAGTAGTATTCTACAAAATATAACAACTTTTAAAGCTATTATAAATAGTTTATTAAAAATTGACACTGATTATGATGCTGATATATCATTAACTAATTCTGAAAGTGAACAACTGCTATTGAATAACACAGATGCACTTTTTGGTGAAATAAAAAATAATCGTGTTACCAGAATTATGGTCACTCAACCTACATTGGCAGCAGAAGATGAAACCTTCGCTCAAACTTTAACAAAACTTGGAATGGATTGTGCCAGAGTTAATTGCGCACATGATGATGAAATAGTTTGGAAAAAAATAATTGACAATACAATACTGGCTAACCCAGATTGTAAAATAATGATGGATTTAGGAGGTCCAAAATTAAGAACAGGTAAGATGAAACCTGGACATAAGGTCATCCATATAAAACCCAAAAGAAATACGTTAGGACAAGTCCTTGCTCCTGCAAAAATCTGGTTAGCACCATATGGAGTGACTCCTCCAAATAATGAAGACGTTGATGCCATTATTCCAGTAAACAAAAAATGGCTTAAGAAAACTAAAAAGGGATCTTACATAATTTTTAAAGATTCCAGAGATAAAAAGTGTAAAATAAAGATTGATAGAGAAGAAGGTTTAGGAAGATGGGCTTCATGTAAAGATTCGGCTTTTGTTTCTACTGGAACTTTATTGAATGTTTTTACTGAAGATAAATCCACATCAGAAATTCATTCCGTACATGAAATGTTGCCTTTAGAAGAAGTAATTTTTCTATATGAAGGTGACATTTTACGATTAGACAAAGAACCTATATTAGGAGAACCTAAAACTTATAATAATGAAGGTGAGTTAATTGAACTTGCACACATTTCATGTACACTACCTCAAGTGTTTTCGAATGTAAAAGTTGAAGAACCTGTTTATTTTGATGATGGAAAAATTGAAGGTTTTATAAAAGAAGTAAATCCAGACCATTTATTAATTGCAATTACCACGACTAAAAAGAATGGTGGAAAATTAAAAGCAGATAAAGGCATCAATCTACCTGAAAGTAATTTACTTATAAACGGATTGACAGAAAAGGACAAAACAGATGTCAAATTTATAGTTAAGTATGCTGATGCTGTCAATTTCTCGTTTGTAAACAACAAACAGGATGTTGAAGACCTCTTAAATGAATTTAAGAAATTGGATGCTAAATTAGGTATCATTCTCAAAATTGAAACCAAGGAAGCCTTTAAGAACTTACCAAGTATTATTTTAAAAGCAATGGAAAATTACCCAATTGGTGTTATGATAGCACGTGGAGATTTGGCTATTGAAACTGGTTGGAAAAATTTTGCTATTATACAAGAGGAAATTATGCGTATATGTGAAGCTGCACATATTCCAGATATTTGGGCTACACAGGTATTAGAGAATTTAGCTAAAAAAGGTGTTCCTACTAGATCTGAAATTACAGATGCAGCTTTAGCCCAACGAGCTGAATGTGTAATGCTAAATAAAGGATGGTATATTGATAAAGCCGTAAAGATGTTAGATAAAATCTTGTGCAAAATGCAGAAATTACAAAAGAAGAAAAGTAACCTAATGCCAAAACTTGAGTTTAATGAAATACAATAAAAAAGGCTTCCAATAGGAAGCCTTTTTTATTGTATAATTTATTGATTATTTTTTATCTCCATAAACTTCTTTTACAAAGTTTTCATAGGTCACTTCCTTAATCTTAATATTAGCCTTTTCTTTATATAAAGTCAATAACTTTTGGCTTACAACTTGTTCAGAAATTCGTTTGACTTCATCTTGATTAGAAAGTACTCTTGCAGAAACATCATCAAGCTCTTTTTCTGAAGGATTCATTTGACCAAATTGCGCCATTTGGACTTTAATCATATCCGTCGCACTTTTCTTAACATCTTCAAAATCTACTTTAATGTCATTATCCTGCATTAATTTTCCTTCAATTAATTGATAGCGCAATCCTTTTTCTGATTTATCATATTCTTCTTTAGCTTGAGTTTCATCTAAAGGTTCTTCACCTGAACTTTGAATCCATTTTTGAAGGAACTCTTTTGGAAGGTCAAATTTTGTAGATTCTACTAAATATTCTGTGACATCATTCAATAATTTCTGCTCTGATTGTTGAACGAATTGTTTTTCAGCATCTTCTTTGATTTTTGCCTTTAATTCGGTAACCGATGTGACCGCTTCTTTACCAAATAGTTTATCAAATAATTCTTGATCCAAATCTGCCAGCTCTCGTTTATTGATCTCATTGATTGTAAAACTAACCTTAATGTCTAAACCATGCGCATCATCATGTGTGACTTTTAAAGCATGCATTAGGTCGTGGTCATCTTTATATAAACCTTTGGTTTTTAACTCAATAACATCTCCTCCTTTTGCGCCTAAGAATTTCTTCCCGGTTGTTTTACTTTTAAATTTATCCAGGGTTAATGTTACCGTATTCTCAATTTCTTTCTCTTCATTTTTAAATACTCCTACAATTTCACTGTCTTTATCTACAACTTTTTGAGAAACCAATTTACCATACTGCTTTTGGATATTTTCGACTTGCTCGTCGATCATTTTCTTATCGGCAACAATATTATAATGAGTGATTGCCTTTTTACCTTTTAATTTAACATCGAATTCTGGAGCTAAACCTAATTCGAATTCAAAAGAAAACGCATCAGAATCCCAATCCAGATCATCTTGTGTTTTTGGTAAAGGATTTCCCAATACATCTAGCTTTTCCTCTGTAAGGTATTTGTTTAAACCCTCTTGCAATAATTTATTAACTTCATCTACCAGAACAGCTTTTCCATATTGTTTCTTAACCATTACCATAGGCACATGACCTTTTCTGAAACCAGGAATATTTGCTGTTTTTCTATAATCAGATAATATTTTTTCTACTTTATCGCTATAGTCCTTTTTCTCGATATCAACCTTTACAACAGCGTTTAAAGAGTCAATGTTTTCTCTTGTAATATTCATTATTAATAAATTAAATGACTTGAATTTTAGCCTGCAAAATTACAACTTTTTATAAAGCTTACAAAGTTTTGACATCTAGTATTTAGCGTCGCTTCTTATCCTCTTTGAAAAAAGAATGCAATAATGACTGAAGTATTGATAGCAGAATACTAAACAAAATTGCAGTCCAAATGCTACTAACTGAAAATCCGTCAATTAATTTATCTGCTAAAAGTATAATCAAAGCATTGATTACTAACAGAAATAGACCTAAAGTAATAATAGTAATTGGTAAGGTTAAAATAACTAGAATAGGTTTTACCAATAAATTTAAAATAGATAACACAACGGCAACAATCACGGCAGTTAAATAAGTGTCTACATTTACTCCATTTAGAACTTGGGCAAGAAAAATGACTGCAACAGCGTTTAGCAATAGGCGAATGATAAGTTTCATATAATATGTTTTAAGTTATTAAAAATAAACAAAATTCATCACAGCTTCAAAAAAGCCTTCTGGATTTTCGGCATGCAACCAATGTCCTGCATTTTTTATTGTAACAATCATTGCGTTTTCGAATTGCGATGTAATAGCTTTTTCATCTTCTTCCGATACATATTCAGATCTGTCCCCTTTTAAAAACAAGGCTTCACCTTCAAAGGTTACATGAGTTGGTAGCTCCTCTCCTATTTCATCAATATTTTCTATTAGAGCATCAAGATTAATCCTTAAAGCCAACTGGCCTTTTTCCATCCAATAAATATTTTTAAGGAGAAAATTTCTGGTGGGAACATGGGTAACGAAATTACTTAATATTTCCTCTGCTTGTATTCTTGATTTAGTAACCTTAAAATCTAATGCAGACAAACCATTTAATATGTCATGATGGTGCCTTGGATAAAATTTAGGAGCAATGTCTGCAACAATTAATTTAGAAACCATTTCGGGATAGGTCACCGCAAAAAGCATAGCTGTTTTACCTCCCATTGAATGACCAAGAAGGATAATATTGTTCAATTCATGAAAATCGCAATAGCGTTTTAGGTCCTCTACAAGAATTTCGTAGCTAAATTCATCATCATGAAAGCTTTTTCCATGATTTCGTTGGTCTATTAAATGCATTTCAAACCCTTCATCACTGAATTTTGCCCCTAGTGATTTCCAGTTATCACTCATGCCTAAAAACCCATGAAGTATTACGAAGGGTGGACCTTGACCATGAATATTAGAATGTAGTATCTGCATTATTTCAATTTGTGTAAATACATGTTTACTACATTTTCAATACCTAAATACAAACTTTCCGCTATAAGCGCATGACCAATAGATACTTCTAACAATCCGGGAATATTATCTTTAAAGAATTTGATATTATCTAACGATAAATCGTGTCCAGCATTAACACCCAATCCTAAATTATTAGCTAATTCAGCACAATCAGTATATGGTTTTATAGCATCTTTATTGCCCAATCCATATTGATGTGCAAAGGCTTCTGTGTATAACTCAATTCTATCTGTTCCAGTTTCTTTTGCTCCTTCAATTTGAGTTAAATCAGGGTCTACAAAAATGGATGTTCTAATATTGTTTCGTTGGAATTCTTTAATTACATCAACTAAAAAATCTTTATGTTTAATAGTATCCCAACCGGCATTGCTTGTAATCGCATTTACAGAATCTGGAACCAAAGTCACTTGAGTTGGTTTCACATCTAAAACTAAATCTATAAACTTTTTAATCGGGTTTCCTTCTATGTTATACTCTGTATATACTTCTGATTTTAAATCGTAAGCATCCTGATAACGAATATGGCGTTCATCTGGTCGTGGATGAATAGTAACTCCTTCTGCTCCATAACTTTGTACATCCTTTGCAAATTGCACTAAATTTGGTATATCTCCTCCTCTGGAATTACGCAGCGTTGCAATTTTATTTATATTGACACTTAATTTTGCCATGAATTATTTTTTCGCCAAAAATACAAAGTAAGGAACGCTTATTGTACTTATTTTTTGATTAATTTGCATATTATATAAATATTAAAGATGAATCTTTCTCAGTACATAATAAATGACATAAAACCAATAAGCAGCGATACTAATAGTAGAGAACTACAGATATTATTTGGTCAACTTACCTATTCTCATATACCTGTTGAAAATGAAGGCATTTATGTAGGCTGTTTGTCTGAAACCGATGCGCATTGTTTTGATTCTAGCAAGCCTATTAGTGAGTATAAATATGCAATGGGTGGATTTTTTGTGAGAAAGAATTCAAATTGGCTCGATGTACTTGAGGCTTTTGCCCAACATTCAACTAATATAATGCCTGTACTTAACGATAAAAATGATTACATAGGATACTATGAATTAAGCGATATTATTAGCTTGTTTAGTGAAACACCCTTCTTTTCAGAACCAGGAGGTATTCTAATAGTGGAAAAAGGATTAAACGATTTTTCATTTAGTGAAGTAAGTCAAATAGTTGAATCTAACGATGGCAAACTATTAGGATGTTTTGTTTCTAAAATGAAAAATGACGTCGCACAAATAACTTTGAAGATAGGTAACACGGGATTAAATGATATTATTCAATCATTTAGACGTTATAGTTATAATATTGTGTCTGGACATGAAGAGGACACTTTTATTGAAAACTTAAAAGAACGTTCTGACTATTTAAATAAATATCTTAACATTTAATTTTATGAAGATTGCAATTTTTGGTCAATTCTATCATAATACTTCGGCAGAATCTATAAGTACGCTTTGCGATTTTTTAGATAAAGAAGACGTATCTGTTTATATCGAAAAAGAATTTTTCTCTCTTTTGAAATTAAATAAGGTAGTTTTAAAAAACTATAAAGATTTTAAAGTTTATACAAAATTAGACGACACTTTTGATCTTTTGATAAGTATTGGTGGTGATGGCACCATTTTACGGGCAATCACCTATGTAAGAGACTCCGAGATTCCTATTATTGGAATAAATACGGGAAGATTGGGGTTTTTGGCTACCATTCAAGCTGATGAAATTGAAAATGCTTTGGTAAGCATTTTTAATAAAGATTATAGAATATCAGAACGAACCTTACTACAAATTGAAACATATCCCAAAAACAAGGATCTAGAAGAACTAAATTTTGCTCTTAATGAAATAGCTGTAAGCCGTAAGAATACGACATCTATGATAACTGTAGAAACACAATTAGATGATGAATATTTAACTTCCTATTGGGCAGATGGGTTAATTATCTCAACACCAACGGGATCTACTGGATATTCATTAAGTTGTGGTGGACCAGTAATTACTCCAGGAGCAAACAGTATAGTACTTACACCTATTGCACCCCATAATTTAAATGCCAGACCTTTAGTTATTCCTGATAAAACGGAGATAAAACTAAAAGTTAGTGGTCGAGAAGATAATTACCTAGTTTCATTAGATTCACGAATAGCGACCCTTCAAAATAACACTACTATTCTCGTTAAAAAAGCTGATTTTAAAATTAAGATGATAGAGTTAAAAAATGAGAGCTTTTTAAGGACACTTCGAAAAAAACTTCTTTGGGGAGAAGACAAGCGCAATTAGGCAATAAAATGTTATAATAATTGTTATCTGATATACAATTAGAATCAAATTGTAATAGGCATGGCTTAATTATTATATTTACAAACTTTTTAAAATTAATGAGGTATTATATAGTATTTTTTATTCTTGTTTTTAGCAGTACTTTTTGCAATGGACAAATTCATGAAATTGGTATATTTGCGGGAGGAACTAATTTTATAGGAGATGTTGGATCAACTAAATATATTTCACCAAACCAAACAGCATTTGGTGCTATTTATAAATGGAATAGAAGTCCAAGACATTCCTTTAGAATTTCATTAATTGTTGCAGATTTAGAAGGCATGGACTCACAATCTGATGATCCTAGAAGAAAACAAAGGGATTATAGTTTTAAAAATAATATTGTAGAGCTTTCCGCTGGAATAGAATTTACTTTTTTAGATTTTAATTTACATGAAGAAGGAAATAAATCAACCCCTTATTTATATAGTGGAATATCTTTTGCGACATTTGATAATTATTATTTCAATAATAGTGGTAGTAGAATTTATGAAAACACTCAAAGTAATGCCTATGGTATACCTATGGTTTTAGGTTTTAAAACTACTATAACAGAAAAGCTTATTTTTGCTGTAGAAATTGGAGCGAGATATACTTTTACAGATGAGTTAGATGGAAGTGTGCCAGACACTAAACCCTTAATAGAAAGTTATAGTTTTGGTAATACCAATAATAATGATTGGTATGTTTTTACTGGGGCAACCTTGACTTATACTTTTGGCAGAAAACCTTGTTACTGTAATTTTTAACCAAGTGGATTATAAAAATCAAATTAATACTAAAAATTTACCTAAACATATTGCCATTATTATGGATGGCAATGGAAGGTGGGCAAAACAAAAAGGATTACTTCGCACAATTGGGCATGAAAAAGGATCTAGAGCAGTCCGAGAAGTTGTAGAGGCCTCAGCAGAAATTGGATTAGAAAACTTAACACTTTATGCGTTTTCAACCGAAAACTGGAACAGACCAAAGTTAGAGGTTGAAACCTTAATGAAGCTCCTTATTTCTTCTTTAAGAAAAGAAATGGACAGATTGCATGACAATGACATTAAACTTAATGCAATAGGAGACTTAAATTCACTGCCTGCAAAAGTTTTGGAAGAATTGACTGACGTTATAAAAAAAACCAAAAACAACACCAGAATGACTTTGACCGTTGCTCTGAGCTATGGTTCTCGAGAAGAATTGGTTCATGCAATGAAAGAAATTGGAAATAAAGTTAAAAATAATATAATTTCGCCGGAAAAAATTGATGAAACCATAATTAATGAGCATCTTTACACGCAAAATTTACCAGATGTAGATTTGCTTATTAGGACTAGTGGTGAGCAACGCATTAGTAATTTT
>CAYTSL010000051.1:0-10304 GCA_964440415.1 uncultured Flavobacteriaceae bacterium | reverse complement strand
TGCTATGCTTAAAAAAGATGAATCCTGAAAAACTCTGTAAGCATCTACATAACCCTTAATCATTAATGCATTCCAAGATGTGAGAGTTTTATCATCTAATCTTGGTTTAGATCGCTTTTCTCTTTCTTTTATGAGAATTTGTTTCCATTCAGTTTTCTTTGACTTCAATTCTTCATTAGTCAATTTAAGGTTTTTAATAAACTCCTCATCTTCTTGATTCCTAATTAAAACATAATTATTGTGTTCCCAATATCCGTAATTATTGACATTATAATAATTTGAGAATACTTCATAGTCATCCTTTAATAAGTTCTTCAGTTCTTCTTTCTGCCAAACATAAAATGCACCTTCTTCCAATTCATCATTTTTATTAAGGCTGTCTGCATCTAAAGAAGAATAGAATACGCCTTCGGGAGATGTCAATTCCTTTTCAATAAAATCCAGGGTTTCATAAACAACTTCTTTATAGAGTTCATTTTTTGTAATTAAATAAGCATCAGAATACAAACTAACCAGCTGTGCATTATCATAAAGCATTTTTTCAAAATGTGGAACATGCCATTTATTGTCAACAGAATATCTGGAAAACCCACCACCCAACTGATCGTAAATTCCTCCCAAAGCCATTTTGGTTAATGTGAGATTCACGAATTTTTGTAAGGGTTTATCATCATTTTGGTAAGCATGCCTTAATAAAAAATGGTAATTGTTGGGCATCATGAATTTTGGTGCTCGATTGGGACCTCCTTTTATATGGTCAAATGATTTACTCCACTCATTTACGACTTTATCAATATATTCTGTTTTAAAAACAGGCTCTTCTTTATTTAAAACTACCATGTCCATACTTTTAATACCTTGCTCCAATTTACTAGCATATTCTAGTAATTTTTCAGGATCTTTTTCGTGTAATTTTGCGAGTTGTTCAAGTACATTTATCCATTGGTCCTTTTTAAAATAAGTTCCTCCCCAAACAGGTCTTCCATCAGGCAGGGCGACAACGTTTAAAGGCCATCCTCCACTACCGGTCATTAGTTGTACAGCATTCATATAAACTTGATCGACGTCTGGGCGCTCTTCTCTGTCAACCTTAATATTTATGAAGTTTGAGTTCATGGTTTGAGCAACTAAACTATCTTCAAAACTTTCATGTTCCATAACATGGCACCAATGGCAAGCAGCATAGCCAATACTTATAAGGATAAGTTTATTTTCATTTTTTGCAAGTTCTAATGTTTTATCATTCCATGGCATCCAATTAACAGGATTGTGTGCGTGTTGTAGTAAATAGGGACTAGTTTCATTTATAAGTTCATTTGTGTATTTATGAGTCATTTTTTCTAGTGTTTGACCGTTACAATTTAAAAGTAATAATGATGAAGCGAAAATTATTAAATAAGATTTCAGCATAACTCAAAGGTAACAATAAAGCATAAAAAAAGCGTTCTATGGTAGAACGCTCCTAAATTTTTAAAGATAAATTTACTTTACTTCGAAAGTCAATTTTACATTTACCCTAAATTCCGTTACATCATCACCTTTCACCATAGCGCTTTGATCCTGAACGTAAACAGATTTGATGTTTTTCACAGTTTTTGATGCGTGTTTAACCGCTTTTTTTGTTGCGTCTTCCCAACTTGTCTCTGAATTTGCTAATACTTCAATTACTTTTAATACTGCCATAATAATGTGTTATAGTTTTAAAATTAAATTTATTACTTAAAATTACAAATAATTGGTCTAATGAGGACAGCGTAAATTATATTTAATTATTTAAAGATTCGATTAAATACACTTTTAAGAGATAAAAAGTAACAATTAACCATTAATAGCTTCAACGGCACTAATTTTATCTTTTAGCATTTCTTTCAGCATATTTTCGATTCCGTTTTTCAAGGTAATAGTAGAAGAAGGACAACCACTGCAGGCACCTTGCAAAATAACTTTAACAACTTTACTATTCTTGTCGTAGGATTTAAATTCAATATTACCGCCATCACTTGCCACAGCAGGCTTAACATATTCTTCAAGAATGTTAATGATCTCTTTTGAGACATCATCTAAATCTTCAAACTTTCGATCTAATTCTTCTTGTTTTTGTTCAACTGTTTTAGCAGCTTTGTCGCTTATAATTTCTTTCCCATTTTCAAGGAAGCTTCTTATAAATTCTCTCAATTCCATTGTTATATCATCCCACTCGGCTACATTGTGTTTTGTAATAGATACATAATTTTGATCTAGGAAAATCGATTTAACAAATGGAAAATGAAATAATTCTAATGCTAAAGGTGATGAATTTGCTTCATCAATTGAAGTATATTCATAAATGGAATTAACCAGTTTTTTATTCGCAACGAATTTAATTACTTCTGGATTTGGAGTGCTTTCCGCATAAATAGTTACGGGATTTTTTTTCGGCTCTAATGTTTCACTTACTACTACACCGTCATTGTTTAAATAATTCTGAATTTGGCTTGCAACTTCGTCTTGCACATCATTCCATTCTACTATGTTATAACGCTCAATAGCCACAAAATTCCCTGAAATATAAATTTTCTTTACAAATGGAAGACAAAAGAGTTCCTGTGCTAAAGGTGAATTTTGAGCCTCATCTATATTATTATATTCAAAACTTTCGTAATTAGTTAAAAATTCACTGGTTTCAAACTTTAATATGGCTGGATTGGAGGTTTCTCTTGGATTAACCGATATATTTTTCATTACAATTAATTTTTTTCAAAAATACTAAAAGAAAAGTTGAGCTAGGTATATATGAAATTCTTTATTTTTCTTCATTACATAGGAGTTTGCTCACTTTTATCTTATTCCATAAATTGAGCTAATCGCAATATGTTACCTGCCAAAACGTTAATCATACTAATAAAATAGTTATAATGACACATGGAATATAACCGAAATTACCAACCAAGTTGATGCAAAAATTTATATATTTGATAGGTGCGGTAAGCTATTAAAACAATTAATTCCAACGTCTTTTGGCTGGGATGGAACATTTAATGGTTAAGCCTTACCATCATCAGATTTTTGGTTCATTGTTTATACAGAGAACCTAGTGTTGATACTAAAAAAGAGTTTATAGCTCATTTTACTTTAAAAAATAGAATATGAATTTAAAAAAGTATTGTTTATTATTTGTTATAGCAGTATTTTCTCAATTCACTTTTTCCCAAGAAGGTCTACCAGTGTATTCAGATTATTTAACTGATAATTATTATTTAATACATCCATCAATGGCTGGAGTTGCTAATTGCTCAAAAGTTAGATTGACGGCTAGAAAACAATGGTTTGGACAGGATGACGCACCTAATTTACAAACCTTAAGTGTTAATGGAAGAATTGGAGAAGGTCCATCTGCCATTGGTGCTATTTTATATAATGATAAAAATGGTTTTCATTCGCAAATGGGAGCTTATATTACTTATGCTCACCATTTAATGTTTTCAAGAAATGAAATAGACTTGAACATGGTATCATTTGGTTTAAGTGTGGGTGCGATTCAATACAAGCTTGATGAATCGGCGTTTCTAAATGAAGGCTTTGATCCAATAATTTCAGGAGTGGAACAAAGTGCAACAAATTTGAATATAGATTTTGGTTTTTCATATCATTTAATTGATTTTTATGTTCATGCTACTGCCAAAAATATTTTAAAGAATGAAGGAATTAATAATGACATTGAAATTTCAAGTAATTTAAGACGTTACCTTTTTTCTGTTGGGAATGTGTTCAGTGGTATTGATAGTGAATGGAGTTATGAACCATCAATTATGTTTCAATATAAAGATGGCACCAAGGAATCATCTATAGATGTTAATGCAAAAGTTTATAAGACAACTGATTTTGGAAAAATTTGGGGTGGATTGTCATATAGAAGAAGTTTTGATGGTGCAGAATTTTTGGATGGCTCTGGAATAAGTACTCAAAAACTTCAATATTTCACTCCACTTATTGGAGTAAATTATAACAATTTAATGTTTGCCTACACGTATTCATATCAATCAAATTCTATTGTTTTTAATAGTGGTGGATTCCATCAATTATCTTTAGGTTTCAACTTCAATTGTAGAAGAGAAAAATTTGAATGTAATTGTCCTGCTGTTAATTAATTTATTATTGATTTGAAATAAATAGATTCCATCTTAAGAATATGCCAGTTATTAAACCTGTAAAAGGAAAATCTCCTATAATTCCCGAGGATTGTTACATTGCAGAAAATGCAACTATTGTTGGTGATGTAACTTTAGGAAATAATTGCAGTATTTGGTTTAACGCTGTCTTAAGAGGCGATGTTCACTACATTAAACTAGGAAATAAAGTAAATGTGCAGGATGGAGCTGTCATACATTGTACTTATAAAAAATGTCCAACAAATATAGGAGATAATGTTTCCATTGCTCACAATGCAATTGTACATGGTTGTACTATTCATGATAATGTATTGATAGGTATGGGAAGTATAATTATGGATAATTGTGTGATACATAGCAACAGTATTATCGCTGCTGGAGCTGTTGTAACGCAGAACACCATAGTTGAATCTGGTTCTATTTATGCAGGAATGCCAGCTAAAAAGGTTAAAGACATTAGAGAGGAATTAATTTACGGTGAAATTGATAGAATTGCAGATAATTATGTTAAATATTCCAGTTGGTTTAAAGACTAATTAAAAGTTAACATACTCAACCTTAAATTTTTTATCCAAAAGAGTCTTAATGATTTCAGGATTTCCATTTGTAAAGAACTGATTTTTAGATTTCCTTTTCTGAATATTTAGTAGTTTATTTTTTTCTAAAACATTTTTAGTTTGTCTAGCAACTGCTTCGCCAGAATCGATAATTTTCACATGGCTTGGCATTAATTCTAATAACTGCGGAATTAAGTATGGATAATGGGTGCAACCTAGAACTAAATAATCAATATTTGCGTCTAACATTGGTTTAAGGTATTGCTTCAAAAGTGCTTTCATTTCAATAGAATTAAATTGACCGCTCTCAATTAGTTCTACAATTCCTTCTCCATTTTTTTCAATAAGTTCTATTCCATTAGCAAAAAGATCACTTGTTTTACTAAACAGGGCACTACTTAAAGTTCCTTTAGTAGCAAGAATGCCAACTGTTTTCGTTTTACTCTGTAACGCAGCCGGTTTAATAGCAGGTTCAATTCCTATAAAAGGGATATTATAATATTTTCGTAAATAATCTATAGCATTTGTTGTGGCGGTATTGCATGCCACCACTATTATTTTGCATCCTTTTTCTAATAAAATCTCGGTGTTTTTAATACTTAACTCAATTATTTTTTCCTTTCCCTTTGGACCATAAGGAGCATTCAAGCTATCAGCCAAATAAATGGTATTTTCGTTTGGTAAAAGACTATGAATCTCTTTCCAAATAGATGTGCCTCCTACGCCTGAATCAAATATACCAATAGGTTGATTACTCATGTTGTTACAAAAATAAAAAAGCTGCCTAATTTTAGACAGCTTTTAATATGTTATTATAAGATTTGATTAAAATCCTAAATCTGTCTTTACATCAGCTATAAGGTCTTTACCATCTGCCATGATAACTCCTCCGCCTTGAGAAGAATCCAATACATAATCAAAACCTTGTGCTCGTGCTACTTTTAAAATAGCTGCTTTAGCTTTTTCAGTAATTGGTTTTAATAGATCTAACTCTTTTTGTTGCATATCCTTTTGTGCATTACCTTGGTATTGACGAATGTTGTTTTCCATGCTTTGCACTTCTTGAACTCGTTTAGCATTTTCCTCATCAGTTTGTGTTGTAGCTTCAGCATCATAAACTTTCATTTTATTTTGCAGGGCTGTAGCTAATTCTTTAATCTCAGCTTCATATGTCTTACCTAATTGCTCCATTTGTGATTGAGCAGCTTTCATTTCGGGCATTGCAGAAACCAGATCTTGGGTATTAATATGTGCAACTTTGCTCTGTGCCTGCGAAAAACTTACTGCTCCAATAAATAGTGCTGCTGCAAATAATAGGGTTTTAAATTGTTTCATTTTAATTTGTATTAAGTGTTATAAATTATTCTTTTTAATTATTATCTTCTTGTTCCTCTTCAGGATTGTTTTTATTTTCTTCTCTTTGTTTTAGTTTTTCTTGACGTGCTTGTTCGCGTTCTTCTATTATTTTTCTCTTTCTTTCTTCAAGCGCCTGTTTTCTTTCTTCTCTCTCTTTTAATTTTTGTTGTTTTCGTTCTTCAAGTATCTGCTCGGGTGTTTTTTCTTCTGATTCTTCATTGTCTTCTACAACTTCTTCTTCAGTCGTTTCCTTAACAATTTCTTCATCAATATTTCCCGTTCGCTCATTTAATTTTTCTTGTTTAGCCTTTTCACGATCATCAATTAGCTTTTGTCGTTTTTCTGCAGCTGCTTTCTTTTTTGCTTCTCTATCAGCTAAAATTTTCTGTTTTCGTTCTTCAAGTATCTGCTCGGGTGTTTTTTCTTCTGATTCTTCATTGTCTTCTACAACTTCTTCTTTAGTTGTTTCCTTAACATTTTCTTCAGTAGTGCTTCCCGTTCGTTTATTCAATTTTTCTTGTTTGGCCTTTTCACGATCATCAATTAGCTTTTGTCGTTTTTCTAAAGCTGCTTTCTTTTTTGCTTCTCTATCTGCTAAAATTTTCTGTTTTCTTTCTTCCGCGGCTGTCGCTCTTTTAGCTTTATTTTCTTCAATTTCTTTTTGTCTGGCTTCCAGTTCTAAATTTACTTCAGGAACAACGTCTTCAGCTTCAGCTTTTTTCTTGTCTTGTCTACTTTGTATTTGTTTACGTTTTGAAGCTCGTGTTATAGCTCTTAAAACCTGTTCGCTCATATCAAATCGCTCAGCTGAAAATAACATAACGACATCTGCAGATTTGTCAAAAATAAAGTCGTATTTCTTGTTTTGAGCAATATCTTGAACAGCGGCAAAAATTTGATCTTGAATAGGTTGAATTAATTGCTTCTTTTGAATCATTAAATCACCATTAGGTCCAAAACGTTTTTGCTGATAATCTAGAATTTCATTTTCTTCTATTAGAATGTCTTCTTCACGCTCCTTAATCAATTCATTGGTCAATAAAACACTTTCATTCCGCAAATCGTTTTTCTTCTTATCAATTTCAATAAGTTTTTTTTCGATCTCTAATTTCCATTTCTGAACTTTACTTTCTAATTGAGATGTAGCTTCTTGATATTCTGGAACGTTCTCTAAAATGTACTCAGTGTCAATATATCCAATTCTTACGCCTCTTTGTGCCTGTATAGCAAGACTAAACATAAAAGTTATTACTAGTAAAAAAAGAACTTTTGTTTTCATTCTATATTTTTTAAATAATTCATTGACTTAACAATCGATAAATCTATAAAATTGGCGAATGAACCTTAACAACTTCGCCATTAGTATTATCTGTTTTCAAATTAACGAAAATTAATCCAAAAAATTTTAACCATGGTTACTTGTTGTTAAACTGTTTATAGAAAATATCGTGCCAAAATTAAAATTGTTGTCCAATAATAAAATGAGTTTCCCACCCATTTTTATTTGTTTCTCCTGGTAACGCGTCAAATCCATATCCGAAATCAATCCCTAATAATCCAAAAGCAGGCATAAAAATTCTAATTCCAGCTCCAGCCGAACGATTTAGATCGAATGGGTTGTAATCTCTAAACGCATCCCAAGACGCTCCACCTTCTACAAAAGTCAATGCATATATTGATGCCGATTGAGCTAAAGTTATTGGATAGCGTAATTCTAATGAAAACTTATTATAAACAACACCTCCATCTGGTGATGACAATGACTGATTAGGATAGCCTCTAAGAGCTATAGATTCTCGACCATCTAAACTATAAGTTCCCAAACCATCTCCTCCAACAAAAAATCGTTCAAAAGGAATAACTCCTCTAGCCTTATTATAAGCACCTAAATAGCCAAATTCTAGTTTTGGTCTTAATACTAGTTTATCTACTATTTTAGTAAACCACTCAGCACTGAATTTGATCTTATAGAATTCTAACCAATTGTATCTTTCTTGATCTATTTCTGCTATTCTACCACTTGCTGCAATAGCATTATTAAAACTGATATTTGGATCTGTAAGCGATTCTGTTAATTGATCGCGTTCTTCCTCAAGGGCACTATAATTTACATCAGTAAATAAAGAATAAGGCAGAGATCCTTTAGCACTTACACTAAAGTTAGATCCAAGCATAGGATAAATAGGCCCAGGACCTGAGCTGTTTCTGCTTAATCCAATCGTATAGTATAAGTTGTTAGAATAGCCATCACCAAAAGTAAATAGTCCGGTGTTGTAATTGTTTAAGTCATAACGCTGATAACCTATTGATTGAGAAAGCGTAAAATAATCATCTGGAACTGTCAATCTTTTAGCTAAACCTACGGTTAATCCAGTTATGTTAAAGCTTCTGCTTTTATCGGCTTTTCTGGTTATGGGGTCATATAAAAACTGTTTTGTGTGAGAGATAGATGTAGAAAATTGGACTGGTTTTTTACCTCCAAACCATGGTTCTGCAAATGAGAAGCTATAAGTTTGATAAAATTGACTCGCTTGCAAACGTAAAGCAAGTTTCTGCCCATCTCCCATAGGGACCGGTTTATAAGCTTCTTTTTTAAACAAATCCTTTATTGCAAAATTGTTAAAGGACAAACCTAGAGTACCAATGAAACCACCACCACCATAACCACCTTGTAATTCTATTTGACTAGAACCACGTTCAACAACAGAATATTCCATATCCAGAGTACCATCTGTTGGGTTTGGGTTTTTGAAATTAGGTGAGATTTGTTCTGGATCAAAAAATCCTAACTGACTTAACTCACGAATAGTCCGTACTACGTTTTTCTTACTATATAATTGCCCTGGACGAGTTCTTAATTCTCTATAAATAACATGGTCGTTTGTTTTCTCGTTACCAACAACCGTTACATTATTGAAATAGGCAGGCTTACCTTCTGTAATTCTGATCTCCATGTCTATTATGTTACCATCCGCACTAACTTCAACCGGGTTAATAGTTGAGAATAAATAACCATTATTCTGATAAAGATTCGTCAAATCATCTCCATCTGGTTTTGAATCATCTGCTATTCGTTTTTTTAATAGTACACCATTATAAGTATCTCCTTCTCGCAGTCTTAAAACACTCGTTAACTGATTATCTGTATAAATACTGTTCCCTACAAAATCTATTTTTCCAAAGGTATATTTTTCACCTTCTTCAACATTAATATTTATAGTAATTGTATTATTGTCATTAATGTTAATTGAATCACCAAGAATACGTGCATCACGATAGCCTTTTTCCTTGTAACTATCAACTACACTTTCAAGGTCATCTTTAAAATCAGCTTCTATATATTTCGAACGCTTATAAACACGAATTGGATTCTTCTTTTTGGTATTCTTCATGGCTTTTCTAAGTTTTTTATCTTTTAAAACTTCATTGCCATTAAAAACAATATCCTTTACTTTTATTTTATTTCCCTTATTAATGTTAACTACCATATCCACCCTTGTTTTTTGAATGGAATCGACTACTTCTGTAGTTGAAATGTTGATATTAGAATTTAAAAACCCGTCTTTTTTATATTTATTAGCTAAGTAGTTTTTAGTTGTTGTAATTAAGTTTTCTGTTACTTTAACTCCTTTTTGAAGATTATTATCCTGAATTACACTTTCTTTTTTTGACTTCTTTATTCCGTTAATAGTTACTTTATTAAGTTCTGGGAATTCTGATAGCTGAATTTCCAGAAATGCAGTATCACCTTCAATTTTTATAATATATAGCTCTATATCATTAAATAAATTAGATTTCCAAAGTTTTTTGATTGCATTGCTAATCTTCTCTCCTGGAACAAAAATTTCTTCTCCTTTACTTAATCCAGAATATGTAACAATAGTTTGAAAACTGAAACTTGTATTCCCTTTTACAGAAATATCTCCAATTGTATATTTTTTTCCATTGTCAAATGAAATTTCCTGAGCTTGAAGAACAGAGCAAATAAAAATGAAGAGTACTGGGATTACTTGAAATAGTAAATTTTTCGGTAGTAGTTTATTTTTTACTAAGCTGGTCACTTGTTTTTCCAAATCGTCTTTCTCTATTTTGATAACTATGTAAGGCTAAATACAATTCTTCCTTCGAAAAATCTGGCCAAAGCACATCTGTAAAATACAGTTCTGCATAAGCTATTTGCCATAATAAAAAATTACTAATGCGTTGCTCACCACTAGTCCTAATAAGCAAATCTACATCTGGT
>CAYTSL010000050.1:0-10347 GCA_964440415.1 uncultured Flavobacteriaceae bacterium | reverse complement strand
TAAAATCACCCAAGGCAATAAGACCTTCGTCATTTCTTATGACTCCACCAATAATTGCCGACCGTGGAAAATTAATGTTTTTTATAAACTGATTACATATTTTTGAAGAGGATTTTACTTCAAACTCTAATATCTCAACATTCATATTATTCAGTTTGGTCATAGCAATAACTTCACCTTTCCTGACATATCTAAAAATGTTATTAGCCGCCAGAAGTTTTTTATTGATAAGTGTATCTATACCTATTGAATGGGATAACTCAAAGTAATCCATATTTTCTACCAAAGCAATGGTCTTTTTTACACCTTTAGACTTTGCCACAAGGCAAGACATAATATTGGTTTCTGAATTTCCCGTAACTGATATAAATGCATCCATGGAACTTATAGATTCTTCATCTAAAAGTTCAACATTGCGTCCATCACCACTAATAATAAGGGTATCGGGAAGGTCATCTGCTAAATCTAAAGCTCTGTCCTTATCCTTTTCTATTAATTTTACGTTAAACTTATTAGCGCTAAGATCTCTTGCAGTTTTATAACCTATTTTACTCCCACCTAGAATCATGACATTTTTTATATTTTCTCGAACCATTCCGGAAATATTATAAAGCTCTTCAACACCTCCTGTTGAAATAATAAAATAAACCTGATCGCGTTCTTGAAACATCGTATCACCTCTCGGAATTATAGTATTCTGTGTACCATATCTTTGTATAGCAATTGGAATAAAATGTATTTCAGGAAGTAAATTTCCTGCTTCCTTAACTGTTTTTCCAACAAAAGAAGCCGATTTAGATAATATTAACCCCACCAATGTAAGAGCTCCATCTTCAAATTGATACGTGTCGTTAAATCCAGATTGATTCAGTAAAAGTTCTATTTCTTTTGCTGCTAAAGATTCAGGTGAAATCAACTCATCAATACCAAATTTAGTGAATTCAACTTCATCTTTATATTGAATGAATTCTGTATTTGATATTCTGGCTATAGTCCTCATGGCTCCCAATTGCTTGCCAATAACACAAGCTGTAATGTTGGTTGTTTCAGAGGACGTAACTCCAATTAAAAGATCGGCACTACCAATACGTGCATCCTTTAAAACTGAAATAGAAGTTGCATCACCTCTAATTACCCGAATATCTAAATGAGTATCAGCGTAACTTAAGCTTTCTTTATCTGTATCAATTAAAGTTATCTCTTGAGATTCGTAAGATAATAATTTTGCTAAATGAAATCCTACTTCACCTGCTCCAGCAATAATTATTTTCATTTTTTAAGAAGTTGTTTTTTCGTTTGCATGCAATTTGCCAAAAAATATCTTTTAAAATCCTTTAAAGAGCGCATATGATCTGACATATTACGATTAAAGTAGAACAAATATACAGCAAAATTAAGTATTGATTATTGAATTTTTTCATTTCTTTGCAGCAATTCAGAATAACTAATTATCAGCATTAATTTAAATAAATACAACTTGTGAGTAAGGTCAAGCCATATAAAAACAGTGACAGAACAAAGAAGGAGCAAGTGACTAAAATGTTTGATAATATATCAAATGAATACGATAATTTAAACCGTGTTATCTCTTTTGGAATTGACGTGAAATGGCGAAACAAGGTTGTTTCCCTTGTAAATAATTCAAGCCCTGAAACGATTCTGGATGTTGCAACAGGTACTGGAGATCTTGCCATTAGTTTGGTGAAAACAAATGCTAAAAAAATTATTGGTTTAGACATTAGTGATGGCATGCTTGAGGTTGGAAGAAAAAAGATTAGTAAAAAAGAATTAGGTTCCACCATAGAAATGGTTTTAGGGGACTCAGAAAACTTACTTTTTGAAGCTAATAGCTTTGATGCGATTACAGTTGCTTTTGGGGTTAGAAACTTTGAAAATCTAGAAATAGGATTGTCTGAAATTTTTCGCGTTTTAAAACCTAATGGTATTTTCGTGATCCTTGAAACCTCTGTTCCAACAAAAACACCTTTTAAACAAGGATATAAATTCTATACAAAATATATACTTCCAGTTATAGGCAAACTTTTTTCTAAAGACCGATCTGCCTATTCTTACCTTAGTGAATCCGCTTCATTATTTCCATATGGAGAAGTTTTAAACAATATTTTAAGGCAAAATGGGTTTATAGATGTGAAAGATCATCCTCAAACATTTGGAGTGGCAACAATTTACACCGCATCAAAATAAAACTATGAAGAAACTTATTGTTTTATTCTTCCTGCTTATAGCTTCTCAATCCTCTTTTGCACAATTATTCAACAAAGAGAAAATTAAAAACATCGAAAATTTTGATAAACAATTTTTGACATGGGGTTATTTTTTAGGGCTTAACAGTTATGATTTTAATTTTGATTATAATGAAGATAAGAAAGATATTTTGGTTGAAACCAGTTTTGGCTTTAGTGTTGGTCTGATTGGAGATATGCGAATCAATGAATTTTTTAGTATTCGTCTTGAACCTGGACTATATGTAACCAAAAGGAACTTAATATATGACGAGAGCTATTTTGAAGGATTAGATTTTAATAACTCTGACCTATTGAGAGAAGTTAACTCAACATATATTCATGTACCCCTTTTAATTAAGGCTTCTACCAAACGAATTAATAATTTTAAACCGTTTATTGTAGGTGGAATTTCTACATCATTAAATCTATCCAGTAATGAAAAAAATCCGGATGATAACGACAATGGAGAATTTAGGACCAAAACCAATGTGTTCTTTTATGAGCTAGGATTCGGAATTGACTTTTATTTATATTGGTTCAAATTCACTCCCTCAATTAGAGGAGTTTTTGCTTTAAATGACGAATTAGTAAGGGATGAAGACCCTAACAGTCCTTGGACAGGCAATGTTGCATCCATGAAGACACGAGGTGTTTTCATAAATTTCACCTTTCAATAGTCCTTCTCTTAAATTCGCTAAGCATAATTGCTGTAGCTGTTGCAACGTTCAAGCTTTCTGTTTCTTTTTCATGGCCAAATTGCGGAATTGTTATCCTATCTGTAATTATTTCTTCAATTTCTTCGCTAATCCCATTTGCCTCATTTCCTAACACCAAAATTCCTTTATTCTCAACTGTGGAAGAATAAATTGATTTCCCGTTCATGAATGTTCCGTAAATAGGTTGTATTTTCTGATCTTTCAAATAATTTTCTAAATCTAAATATGTAATATTCACTCGGGTCAAACTACCCATAGAAGCTTGAACGACTTTTGGATTAAAACAATCAACAGTGTTTGAACTACAAATCAGATCTTTAACACCAAACCAATCACATAATCGTATAATAGTTCCCAAATTTCCTGGATCACTAATATTATCAAGTGCAACAACTAATGAATTATTATCAATTGCTTTTACTTCAGGAATCTTAAAAGTTGCTAGCGCACAATTTGGAGTAGCTAAAAAACTTATTTTTTTTAATTCGGATTCAGTTATAAAATTCGTTCTTATTTCACTAGACTGAAATATATCCTCAACAGAAAAAAGGAGATCTAATTTAAAATCAGAATTTAGAAATTCTTGAATCGATTTTATACCTTCAACAACAAAAAGGAGATGTTTACTTCGGTACTTTTTTTTGTCTAAACTCGTTATAAGTTTTATTTGACTTTTGCTAACCATTCAAATAATGTATTTTTAGGATTAAAGGTATTTATTATTTATCGTATAGATTGTGTCTTACCTTTTAAAAACTGTAAATTTGGATGGTTAAAACTTATTTTTAATTACGCTTGAAACAATCTGTTACAAAAATATCAATATTTATATTAACAGCTTTAATATTTGCTTCATGTAATTCAGTAAAAAGAGTTGGTGAATACGAACACCTACTAACTGATAATTCAATTTTTATCAATGATAAAAAAAATAATACTGAATCAATAAAAAATTTACTGTACCAAAAACGAAATAGTAAATTGGTTGGAGTCCCTTTCAGGTTATATATTCATAATTGGGCCAAACCAAATTTAGACTCTATTCTAGATGCTAAACTCAGTGATAAATTGACCGTAAAATCCTTTTCAGAGCAATTATATTCTAAAAAGCAATTAGTTGAGTTGAATAACTATAAAAAAGGATTTAATAATTGGTTACGCAACACCGGAGAACCTCCTACAATTTATGATCCTAATAAAACAGAAAAATCCTTAGAACGCTTAAAGGCCTATTATATAAACAATGGATGGTTTAATGCAGAAAGTGCTTTTAACTTTCAAGAAGTTGATTTCAGGAAGGCAGCTGTTGATTATCATGTAAAAACTGGAAACGCTTTTTTAATAGATTCCATATCAATAAAAATAGCTTCACCACAGATCGATTCGGTTTACAACAAGTTCAATGACGACCCTCTTATCAAAAAAGGTGAACAATATAGAACCACTAATTTTGAACATGAGCAAGACCGAATTACAACGAACCTTAGAAATTCCGGATTTTACCACTTCAATCAGGATTATGTTTTTTTTGAAATAGATACAATTGGCACAAATAAAAAAGTAAATGTTGAAGTTCAAATACAGAATCGAGTTTTAAGGAACGAAGACTCCGTTATAAGAAAACCATTTAATATTTTCAAAATAAAAGCTGTAAACATTTTTACGGATAACAGCTATGAAAACAGAGATAAAGTCATTAAGGATTCTATTTCTTACAATGGTTACAATTTATATAGTTATGATAAATTAAGATACAAACCAAAAGCTTTAACAGATGCTGTTTTTATAACTCCCAATGAAATATTCAAAGATTTAGATAGAACCAGAACTTACAGACACTTAAGTGATCTTCGAACATTTAGTTATCCAAATATTGAATACATTGAGGTTGACAGTACGAATTTAATTGCTAATATATTTCTTAAACCTAGAAAAAAATATTCAGTTGGATTTGATTTTGATGTTACACAGAGCAATATTCAAACTATTGGCTTTGCCTTTAGTTCTTCTGTATTAGCCAGAAACATTTTTAAAGGTGCAGAGACTCTAGAAATATCGGCAATTGGATCTATTGGTGCATCAAAAGATGCTTCAGACTCTAAAGATCAATTTTTTGATATCAATGAAATAGGGGCCGATTTAAAACTAACCATTCCACGTTTATTTTTTCCTTTTAATACCGAAAAAATAATTCCGAAGTACATGTCTCCTACAACCCGAATAAGTATAGGTGCTTCCAGCCAAAGGAATATAGGTCTGGATAAACAAACTGTTAATGGTGTATTTAATTATAGATGGAAACCTTCTGAGCGAATTACAGACAGGTTAGATCTGTTCAATGTGCAGTTTGTTAAGAATTTGAATGTCGATAATTATTTTGGTGTATATACAAACTCTTTCGACAGATTAAATGTCATTGCCAAGGACATTAATTATATTGAAAATGATGAATCTTTAAAAGACGCAAGTCTTCCAAATGAATTTTTACCTGCAGATATATTCATAGATGACGTATTAACTAATAATACTGTTTTAACACCTGAAGATGATGAATATTTAGACGTAAATATTATTGATGAACGAAAACAGCGTTTGACCGAGGACAACTTAATTCTATCATCCAGTTTTAGTTTTGTGAAGGATAAACGAGAGAATCTTTTTGACAATGAATTTTCAATCTTTAGATTCAAATTAGAAGCTGCTGGAAATTTATTGTCAACGGTTTCCAAGGTTCTAAATTTAGAGAAAAATGATGATGATAAATTTGAGTTATTCAATGTTGCTTATTCACAATATATAAAAACAGAGATTGACTATATAAAACACTGGCATTTAGGAGGAAAAAATGTCTTTGCAATTAGAAACTTTATAGGATTGGCCATCCCTTATGGGAATTCATCTAGTATCCCCTTTGCAGAAAGTTTCTTCGCGGGAGGAGCCAATGACAACAGAGCTTGGACAGCCTATAATTTGGGCCCTGGCAGAACAACCAGTAATAATGAATTTAATGAAGCCAACCTCAAATTGGCATTCAGTATGGAATACCGATACAATCTTTTTCAAAATCTTAATGGTGCTTTTTTTGTAGATGCTGGCAATATATGGAATGCATTAGATGATGTAGATGATCCAGATGCAACCTTTACCGGATTAAAATCTTTAGAAGATACAGCTATTGGAGCTGGTTTTGGTTTGCGCTATGATTTTAGCTTTTTTATTTTGCGCTTTGATATAGGTTTTAAAGCTCATGATCCTTCATATATCGGCGGTAATAAATGGTTTAATGACTTTAACTTTAATAATGCTGTCTATAATATAGGTATCAACTATCCATTCTAAAAATTTATTATAAGCATATAACGTTTTCGTAGAATTTTGAGTCAAACAAAACATATGAATCGCAATTTTTTTATTTAAAAATTGATTACTTTTGACATCTAACAATCATAAATCAAAATTCATTAAAATGGCACATAATATTAAACCGGGAGTTGCTACAGGCAGAGAAGTTCAAGACATTTTTAAACTTGCAAAAGAAAAGGGATTTGCTGTTCCTGCAGTCAATGTAATAGGCTCCAATTCAATAAATGGAGTATTAGAAACGGCTAAAGAGCTTAACGCACCAGTCATAATTCAATTTTCTAATGGTGGAGGTGTTTTTAATGCTGGTAAAAGTTTAAGTAATGAAAACCAGAAAGCTGCAATTGCTGGCAGTGTTGCTGGAGCAAAGCATATCCATTTATTGGCAGAAGTTTATGGTGTACCAGTTATTTTGCATACTGACCATTGTAATAAAAAATTATTGCCATGGATTGATGGTTTATTAGATGCCAGTGAAAAACATTATAAAGAGACAGGGAAACCATTGTATAGTTCTCATATGATTGACTTATCTGAAGAGCCAATAGAAGAAAATATAGAAATATGTAAGAAGTACTTATCCCGAATGAGTAAAATGGGAATGACTTTGGAAATTGAGCTAGGAATCACGGGTGGAGAAGAAGATGGTGTAGATAATAGTGATGTTGACGAATCTAAATTATACACGCAACCTGAAGAGGTAGCTTATGCTTATGAAGAGCTTAGTAAAGTTAGTGACCAGTTTACAATTGCTGCAGCCTTCGGAAATGTTCACGGTGTTTATAAGCCTGGAAATGTAAAACTTACACCTAAAATTCTTAGAAATTCACAAGATTATGTTTCTAAAAAATACAGTGTCGAGCATAACCATATTGACTTTGTATTCCATGGTGGATCTGGATCTACTGTTGAGGAAATTAGAGAAGCCATTGGTTATGGTGTTATTAAAATGAATATAGACACAGATATGCAATATGCTTTTTTGAGTGGTGTAAGAGATTACATGAATGAAAAAGCAGATTACTTGAAATCTCAAATAGGAAACCCAGATGGATCCGATTCTCCTAATAAAAAATATTACGATCCAAGAGTATGGTTACGCAAAGGCGAAGATGCTTTTGTAGCAAGACTTAAAAAGGCTTTTGAAGACCTGAATAACGTCAATACTTTATAAATTTCTTTTAACTAAAGTCAAAATTATATCAATAGATTTAAATTTTGACTTTAGTTTTTTTATATCTTTTACCTCAAATTTAAAAACTTTATCATCAAAACTTGTTTTAAAAAAAACATTTAGATCAGTTTTGTGAAAATAAATTTAAAATTAATCCAATATGGCTTGGTTTAAAAGAACGCAAAAAGGAATTCAAACTTCTACTGAAGAAAAAAAAGATATTCCAAAAGGTCTTTGGTATAAGTCTCCAACTGGAAAAGTAGTTGATTCAAAAGAGTTAGAAAAAAACTTTTATGTAAGTCCGGAAGATGGATATCATGTTAGAATTGGTAGTAAAGAATATTTTGAAATTCTCTTTGATGATAATAAGTTCAAGGAGTTAGATGAAAAATTAGAATCTAAAGACCCTCTTAAATTTGTTGATACCAAAAAGTATCCAGATAGACTTAAACAAGCACAGGAAAAAACTAAATTGAAAGATGCTGTTCGTACGGCAGTGGGAAAATCTAAAGGACAAGATATAGTTATAGCATGTATGGATTTTTCCTTCATTGGTGGCTCTATGGGAAGTGTAGTTGGTGAAAAAATCGCGCGCGCTGGCGATTACGCACTTAAAAAGAAAATCCCTTTCATTATCATATCAAAATCTGGAGGAGCTCGAATGATGGAAGCTGCGTTTTCCTTAATGCAATTGGCTAAGACATCGGCTAAATTAGCCCAATTAGCAGAGGCCAAAATTCCATATATTTCATTGTGTACAGATCCTACAACAGGAGGTACAACAGCTTCGTTTGCGATGCTTGGAGATATCAATATAAGTGAGCCTGGAGCTCTTATTGGCTTTGCAGGACCTAGAGTTGTTAGAGACACAACAGGAAAAGAATTGCCAGAAGGATTTCAAACTGCTGAATTTGTTTTGGAACATGGTTTTTTAGATTTTATAACTCATAGAAAAGATCTAAAAGAAAGCATTAATATGTATTTGGATTTGATACTAAACAGACCCTTAAGACATTAAAAAAAGCGACTCAATGAGTCGCTTTTTTATTCTATTTATATAAAGATTTTAGTTGAGAGTTATATCAATAACGTCGCCATTCTCAAAAGTAAAGGTTGCCAGATTATCACAATCTCCTTCACCATAATCTAGAGTTCCTGAAAAATTAGTTCTCTCAACATCTATGGACCCACTTACAAAATAATAGCATATAACTTCTCTTCTTAAAGGAATATCTACTAGATAGCTATGCGAATTTCCATTTACAAAGTTGGTAGTCCAATTACCTGTAATTTCAAACACATTATCACTCCAAATACCACTACCAAAACCTTCTATCCATTCTCTAATCTTTGTTCCTTGATGAGATGCTTCCAATCCATTTGGCCAAATAATGGTTAGATCCAAAGTATGTGTGTATTGAGGGTTACCATTGTCATTTGAATGTTGTTTTAAAATGGTTTTTGTTCCTGCAATATTCTTAGCATTAAAGTAAAAATCAACAAATGATTTAGTAATGTTTACTTCTTGTGCTTCGGGATTCCTTTCCCAGGATAGTATAATTTTTCCCTTTAAAATATTGCCACGTACTAAACAACCTTCAGTCCCGAAATCTAGAGTAACTTCACGATAGTTTTGTTCAGCTACTACTGTTATGGTCACGCAATCAGGAAGATTTTGGAAAGTTGCACTACTTCTACTCGCCGAATCACTTATTCTATTCGAGTCATTGCTTTCTTGTTGCTCAAAAATATCCAAGGATATATCATCTAAAGCAGCTACTGTTTCATCAACTTCAGATGATAATGCTAATTCTGAATAATCCTGATTTGGGGAATCTATGTCAACAGATTCATCATTACTACAAGCAGTAAACAACAGCCCTAAAACCATGGTTGCAATTACTACTTTTCTTGGTAAATTTAAATTTCTCATCATTGTATTTTTAAATGTTAATATACTGTTAAGACCCTATAAAAACGAAAAGGTTTAAAAAATATTATAATCATTATAGAGAGCGTATTGTAAATCATTAAAAATCATTATATTTGCGCCTTGATACGAAAGACGTATCGTTACATAAAAATTATTTACAATAATATTGGCATGTATTTAGACAAGAAAGAAAAAGAGAAACTCTTTAAAAAACACGGTAAAGACGCTAAAAATACAGGTTCTGCAGAAGGACAAATTGCATTATTTACCCACAGAATTAATCACTTAACAGAACACTTAATAAATAATCGTAAAGATTATAATACAGAGCGTTCACTAGTAAAATTAGTTGGTAAGCGTAGATCTTTGCTCGATTACTTAACTAAGAAAGATGTCTTAAGATATCGTGCAATAGTAAAAGAATTAGGTTTAAGAAAATAAATCAATTAAGACCACGCGCTAAAGCGTGGTTTTTAATTTACACAACTCTGGTAAGAGGTTAAATTACGTATTTTATGATTAAGCAGATCCTGAAACAAGTTCAGGATAAACAGTTTTTCATTGGTCAAACACACAACAACTACTACACACAACAACACAACGACCATTGTTTAACATTGTTCCGACATTAAAAAAATCGTCGGGATTAGAATTAAAAAAATTATGATTCCAAAAGTATTTAAAGAGGTCATAGACCTAGGTGACGGTAGAGAAATTTCTATCGAAACTGGAAAATTAGCAAAACAAGCTCATGGTAGCGTTGTTGTGCAATCCGGAAAATGTATGTTATTATGTACAGTAGTTTCCAATTACGAACAGAAAGACCTTAATTTTCTTCCGTTAACGGTAGATTACAGAGAAAAATTTGCTGCTGCCTGAATAGATTTTTCTTTCGCAACAATGTACTCGTTTATTTTT
>CAYTSL010000049.1:0-10515 GCA_964440415.1 uncultured Flavobacteriaceae bacterium | reverse complement strand
GATATATTCTCCATCTTTCATAGGGCCTTGAACTCGTAAGCTATCATACAATCCTAAAACTGATGCATTTACTCTGGCATTTGCGGTATTACTGACCGACGCCAAAGTATTATTTTCAATTTTTATTGGACGACCTTCACGGGTTTTAACCAATACACTAGCAAAATCATATCCATCTGCAATGGTCGTTGCATAGTAATTTGCAACTCCAGGTATTATGGAATCTGGTTGAACAACATAAGGTATTGACTTAATAACAGGTCCTTCGCAAGCTGCTAAAGTAGCCGCAGCAGTACTAAAACCTACATACTTTAAGAAATCCCGACGTGTAGTAGAAGATGCATCTAATTTTTCCTTATTGCCCAAGAATTCATCAGTTGGTATTTCTTCTACAAACTCTTTGTTTTGTAGCGTCTCAACAATAGAGCTGTTTGGTTTTAGCTCTTCAACACTTTTCCAGTATTTCTTGTTTGATGACATATGTTATAATTGAATTACTTCTTTATATAAATTAATGATGGCATTTACCACATTCTAAACCACCCATTTCAGCCGCTGTCAATTGATCTACACCATATTTTTTTGACAATGCTTCATGAATCTTTGCATAATACTCATTGTCTTTAGCATTTACATTTGTTGTTTTGTGACAATCTATACACCAACCCATTGTGAGAGGTGAATATTGATACATAATCTCCATTTCTTCAACTGGTCCATGACAGGTCTGGCATTCAACACCTGCAACCGTAACATGCTGGGAGTGATTAAAATAAGCGAAATCAGGAAGATTATGAATTCTTACCCATTTAACTGGTTTGGTTTCTCCAGTATACTGTTGTTCTTCTTCGTCCCAACCAACTGCAGCATATAATTTTTTAATTTCTCCATCATAGAATTCCTTACTATATTCTGATGTTGCTGTTTCTGGAGCAACCTCATAAATAGACTTATGGCAATTCATACAAATATTTAATGATGGTATTCCTGAATGTTTACTAACCCTTGCTGAAGAATGACAATATTTACAATCAATAGCATTTTCTCCAGCGTGAATTTTATGAGAATAATGAATTGGTTGAACAGGTTGATAACCTTGATCAATTCCTAATTGCATAAAATACCCATACACAAAATAGGCACTTGCCAAAAGCAAAAATATGGAAGCTACTAAAACCAAAAATTGGTTTTTCACAAAAGCTTCCCATAGGGGAATTCCTTTTGATTGTTCAGGTATATCAATATTTTTAGCTAGAGCAAAGCGACGCAAAGTTCTATTCACTAAGTAAAAAGCAAAAGCTAACAAACCGAATAAGACTGCCAAAGCTCTTAAGATCAATTTGTTTGAAATACCAAAATCACCACTTTCGTCAGAGTCAGCTGTTGCGGCAACTGCTGTAGCCGCTGGCACAGCTTTTTCCTGGGCTGTATAAGCTAAAATATTATCAAGGTCCTCATCTGATAATTGAGGGAAAGCTGTCATCGCAGCTTTACTATATTCTTCATATATTTTTACTCCGTAGGCATCTCCAGATTTTATCATGCCAGAACTATTCCTAATCCAAGCATTTAACCAATCTCGATCTAATCCTTCTGTTTCCAGTAATCGGGTTTCAACATTTCTTAATGCTGGCCCAACCATCTTCCTATCTAAATTGTGGCAAGCAGCACAATTGGTATTAAATAATGCCTTTCCTTGAACCGGATCACCAGATTCTTGAGCAGATAGAAAGGAAGAAAAAAATATTAGTAAAATTAAACTAAACCGAAGAACGTTTATGTTTAATATACGGTGAATCACCTGTTTCATATTATTGTTTGAATTAACTTCTAAACTTTGGTACGGTTTTTTCATTAACAAAAAGAGAAAATACAGTTATAAAAATCTCTCGCAAAAGTAACATTTAATGTGGATTTTCGAAATCTTAGACAAATGTTGGCTCTAATTTAGAATGATTCTAAATAATAAAACGATAGATGATTAAGTTGATAAACTTTACATTTGCAATATAAACTAAAAAAAATGAAATTATTACTTGAAAAAGTCAGCACAATAATCCTTTTTGTAATTCTACTAATTAGTTCCAGTTCGTTTTCACAACAAGGCACCGTGACAATAAATCAGGATAAAGAAATAGAAGCTTTACTTAAAATTAAAAAGACTATTGAAACATCTGCTGATAGATATAAAATACAAATCTATTCTGGATTAAGTCGTTCTTCTGCTGAAACTGCCAGATCTGAGTTTTTAGAGAATTATTCTGATTGGCCAAGTACTATTGAATATGAAACCCCAAACTATAAAATTTGGGTGGGTAATTTTAGAAATAGATTGGAGGCAGACCGAGCTTTGATAAGAATCAAAAAGACATTCATGAATGCCTTTATTTTTCGGCCTAAAAAAGATGAGACAAAAAAAAGAGGCTAAAATTAGCCTCTTTTTTTTTTGATATTTATTTCAATTTCTTTTTGATTTCTACCTCTTGGAAAGCTTCAATTATATCGCCTTCTTTTATATCGTTATAGTTTTTAATTTGGATACCGCAATCATACCCCTTGGCAACTTCTTTTGCATCATCTTTGAAACGTTTTAATGAAGTCAACCCTCCCGTAAATACTACTACGCCATCACGAATTATTCGTATTCCTGAATTTCTAAAAATCTTGCCACTGGTAACCATACATCCAGCAATAGTACCAATTTTTGATATTTTGAAGGTTTCTCTGATCTCTGCATTCCCTGTAATTTCTTCTTTTAATTCCGGAGAAAGCATACCTTCCATTGCGTCTTTCAGATCGTTTATTGCATCGTAAATAATCGAATATGTTCTGATATCTATTTCTTCCTTATCGGCAATTTGACGTGCATTACCCATAGGGCGTACATTAAATCCGATAATGATTGCATCAGAAGCAGATGCTAAAAGCACATCACTTTCGGTAATGGCTCCAACTCCTTTATGAATGATATTTACTTGAATTTCTTCTGTTGAAAGTTTTTGGAATGAGTCCGTTAAAGCCTCTACAGATCCATCGACATCACCTTTAAGTATGATATTCAATTCCTGGAAGTCTCCTAATGCTATTCGTCGTCCTATCTCATCCAAAGTAATATGGCGCTGGGTTCTTACAGACTGCTCTCTTTGTAGCTGAGTACGTTTTGTTGCTATTTGTTTTGCTTCACGTTCATCCTCGAAAACATTAAATTTATCTCCTGCTTGAGGCGCACCATCTAATCCTAAAATTGAAACTGGACTTGATGGGCCAGCAGATTTAACAATCTTCCCACGTTCATCGTGCATAGCTTTCACTTTACCACTATTTTTTCCAGCAAGCACATAATCTCCAACTTTAAGAGTTCCTGCTTGTACTAAAATAGTTGAGATATAACCTCTCCCTTTGTCCAGATACGCTTCTACAACTGTGCCTTGTGCCGGTTTATTCGGATTTGCTTTTAGCTCTAATAATTCTGCTTCCAGTAAAACTTTTTCCAACAATTCTTTTACTCCTTCTCCAGTTTTAGCCGAAATGTCATGAGATTGGATTTTTCCTCCCCAATCTTCAACCATCAAATTCATATTCGCTAATCCTTCTTTTATCTTTTCCGGATTTGCGTCTGGTTTATCTATTTTATTAATTGCAAAAACAATTGGAACTCCCGCTGCCTGTGCGTGAGAAATAGCCTCTTTAGTTTGCGGCATAATATCATCATCTGCAGCCACAACTATTATAGCTAAATCTGTAACTTGAGCTCCACGAGCACGCATTGCTGTAAATGCTTCGTGACCAGGAGTATCTAAAAAAGCAATTTGTTGACCATCAGCCAATGTCACTCCATAAGCACCTATATGTTGGGTAATTCCTCCTGATTCTCCAGCAATTACATTTTCTTCACGGATGTAATCTAATAACGATGTTTTACCATGGTCAACATGACCCATAACCGTTACAATTGGAGCACGAGGTTTCAAATCTTCCGGTTTGTCTTCAACTTCTTCTATTGATTCTTCAATATCTGCAGTAACAAACTCTACATCATAACCAAATTCTTCTGCAACAATTGATAAGGTTTCGGCATCTAAACGCTGATTCATTGTAACCATCATTCCTAAAGACATACAGGCAGATATTATATCAGTAACAGAAACGCTCATCATAGTAGC
This sequence comes from uncultured Flavobacteriaceae bacterium, assembly GCA_964440415.1. Taxonomy (GTDB): domain Bacteria; phylum Bacteroidota; class Bacteroidia; order Flavobacteriales; family Flavobacteriaceae; genus Site-B1. The sequence continues at coordinate 6,352 of CAYTSL010000049.1, read as the reverse complement.
CATTTCATTAGCTGTTACAAACTCAGTTACTTTAATTGTTTTACTTTCTGCAGCTTCTATTTCTTGATCAATTTCTGTTTGCTCTCTATGCTGATCTCTTTTTTCTCTTCTGTATTTGGCCCCTTTACCCTTACTAGATTTTCCTTGAAGTTTTTCTAGTGTTTCTCTTATTTGTTTTTGAACTTCTTCTTCACTAGGTTCTTCCTTTACTACAGCTGGTTTTTTACCCTTTGAAAATCTGTTTCCTCCCTGTCTTTGATTCCTGTTCTGAAAATTCGATTCCCCTGCCTTACTTATTCTACGTCTTTTTCTTTTAGCCGAGTCGTCCTTTGAAGTTTCCTTCTTTTCGGGCTTTTTATCCTCCTTCTTTTCGGGCTTTTTCTCCTCTTTCTTTTTCTTTGGCTTATTAAATCTAGTTAGGTCAATTTTTTCTCCAGAAATTTTTGGCCCACTTAATTTTTTATATTGAGTTTCAACCTTTACCTCTTCTACCTCTTCATTACTCGTAACCTCAACTTCCTTTTTTGGTGGTGTTTTGAGCTTTACTTCTTCTTCAATTTTCTCTTTCTTGACTGGTTTTTTCTCTTCCTGTTTTGGAGCTTCTTTTGGTTTGGGAACTTCTTTTGGTTTGGGAACTTCTTTTTTAGGTTTTTCTAATTCTATTTTTCCAACCTTTTTGGGTCCTGATAATGTAGTTTTGGCTTTTACAACTGATTTTTGAGCCTCAATCTTTGAAAGTTTTTCTTCTATCTCTTTTTCGCGTTCTATCCTAAGTGCCTCCTTTTCTTTAAACTTGGCTTCACTTAATTCTTGGGATTTAACTCTTTTACTGGCATCAGTTTGAAATTCATCAGAAAGAATTTGATGTACTTCTTCAGTAATTTTTGTTGTTGGTCGCGCATCGATTTCGACACCTTTAGAATTCAAATATTCTACAGCACGATCCAAGGAAATATTTAATTCGCGTAATACTTTATTTAATCTAATTGTTTCAGCCATAAATTGCCTATAATGTAACTTAAAAATCTATTCTTCAAATTCTTCTTTAAGAATCCTTAGAACATCACTAATTGTTTCCTCTTCAAGATCAGTTCTCTTTACCAGATCTTCCACTTCCTGTTCTAATACACTCTTTGCCGTATCTAAACCAGCCTTTTTCAACTCATCAATTATCCATCCATCAATTTCATCAGAGAATTCAGTCAATTCGACATCCTCCTCTGCTCCTTCTCTAAACACATCAATTTCGTATCCTGTTAAATGACCCGCAAGACGAATGTTATGCCCTCCTCTACCAATAGCTTTACTTACTTCTTCTGGTTTCAAAATTACTTCAGCTCGTTTTGTCTCCTCATTTAATTTAACTGATGTCACTCTAGCTGGACTCAAAGCTCTAGTAATATATAGTTGTAAGTTATTTGTATAACTTATAACATCAATATTTTCATTCCCTAATTCACGTACAATACCGTGAATTCTAGATCCTTTCATACCTACACAAGCTCCTACAGGATCAATCCTGTCATCATAAGAATCTACTGCAACTTTAGCTTTTTCACCTGGAATCCTTACCACGTTTTTAATTGTTATCAATCCATCAAATACCTCAGGTATTTCTTGCTCAAATAGCTTTTCTAAAAAAACAGGAGATGCCCTAGACATTATTATTGATGGCTTGTTGCCTTTCAATTCAACACTTTCTATTATGCCACGAACATTTTCTCCTTTTCTAAAGAAGTCCGAAGGAATTTGTTTCTCCTTTGGCATAATTATCTCATTACCATCATCATCTAAAAGAATAACTGCTCTATGACGAATGTGATGGACTTCAGCAGTATAAATTTCACCAATTAAATCTTTAAATTGTTTATAGATATTGGTATTGTCATGCTCATGAATTTTGGAAATCAGGTTTTGTCTTAATGCTAAAATAGCACGACGACCTAAATCTATTAATTTAACTTCTTCAGATACATCTTCACCAACTTCAAAATCTGGTTCAATTTTTTGTGCTTCAGATAAAGAGATTTCTTGATTTGGTTCTTCTACTTCACCATCAGCTACAACTACTCTATTCCTCCAGATTTCAAGGTCACCCTTGTCTGGGTTTATGATTATGTCAAAATTATCATCATCTCCAAATTTCTTTTTTAGGGCATTTCTAAAAACATCTTCTAATATTGCCATTAAGGTTACACGATCAATTAATTTATCGTCCTTAAATTCTGAAAAAGATTCAATTAACGCAAGATTTTCCATTACTCGTTTAAATTAAAATTTTATCATCACTTTTGCTTTTACTATTTCACCGTACGATATCTTTTCTTGTTTTTGTACAGTTACTTTTCCTTTACCTACTGGTTTAGGCTCTCTGGTTTTCCATGTTAAGCTTATCCCTTCCTTGTCTATTTGGGTCAATTTCCCTTCAAATTCTTGGGATGAAGTTTGAACATTTAGAATTCTTCCAATATTTCTTTTATACTGCCTTTTTAATAATAAAGGTGATGAAGCTCCTGCAGAGGTCACTTCCAAAGAAAAATCTTCCTCTTCTCTATCTAGATTATGTTCTATCGCTCTACTAATGAACATGCAATCTTCAACTAATACGTTGTTGTCACCATCTATAACCACTCTTATTTGATTATCATCCAAAACAGAAAGGTCAATTAGAAATAAATCTGGCCGTTCTTTAAGTGCTTTTTCAAGCAGATCTTTGACTTTATGTTCTAACATTTTTAGTATAAAAAGAGGGGACTTTATGTCCCCTCGCCTTCTCTTTTCTCTTACAACGGTGCAAATATACAACAATTAATTTATTTAAATTACATTAATTAAATCAATTTTTATTGTTAATTTTATTGAAGTTATTTCTCACTAAACTAGACGTTTTTAATATGAAAAAAATATTGGTACCTACAGACTTTTCTAAACCAGCAGAATACGCCTTAAAAGTTGCATCTCAACTTGCAAAAAGAAACAATAGTGAAATCCATATGCTGCATATGATTGAATTGCCTATGCATCAAATAATAGCAACCAGTAATTTTAGCGAATTACCTGAAGCCGTATTTTTTATGAAAATAGCACATCAAAAATATGAGGAGGCTTTAGACAAGGATTACCTTGACGATTTAGATATTTATGAAAATATAAAATTCAATGAAACGCCAACAGGTGTTGCAAACTACTGTTCAGAAAATGAAATAGATTTAATCGTAATGGGATCTCATGGAACGAGTGGGATAAAAGAAATGTTTATAGGCTCCAATACAGAAAAAGTCGTAAGGACGTCTAAAATTCCCGTTCTGGTTATAAAAAATAATCATGAGGAGTTCAATATAAATGATTTTGTTTTTGCTTCAGATTTTAAAATTGATGGCAAAGAAACATATAGGCAAGCCATTAATTTAGCTAAAGCTTTGGGCTCTAAACTACATTTATTACTCGTAAATACTGCTGGTAATTTTATAACTACTTCAGAGGCTGAAGAAGCTATGAATGAATTCGTAAAAGATACTAGTTACAAGAAGAGGACCATTAATATTTATAATGATGTAACTGTGGAAAAAGGAATATTAAATTTCTCGAAGACTGTTGATGCTGATCTAATAGGAATTAGCACTTATGGCCGTCAAGGTATTGCTCATTTCTTTAGTGGCAGTATAAGTGAAGACCTTGTCAATCATGCTACAAGGCCTGTTATAACCTTCAAAATTTAGACTATAGAAAAAATAAAACCTCATTGTATTAATGAGGTTTTTTGTTGGCCTACTTCATCTTCGCCAAAGCTTCGATGAACGATGTAGGCTCACTTCGACAAACTTCATTTGCTACCTTCAACACAAAATATATTTTGTGTTTCGGCAATGCTAAGTATAAACTTCTCCCCCAGAATGTAATTAACTTCAAAAAAAAATCCCAACCGTAAAAACGATTAGGAGTTTAAATTTGTTGGCCTACTAGGGCTCGAACCTAGACTCTTCTGGACCAAAACCAGACGTGTTGCCAGTTACACCATAGGCCATTGCCATAAATTAAGTGTGCAAATTTAGAACAAACTTTTACTTGCACAAATATTTTTAATGTAAAAACGATTAAATACATAAGGTTTACTTAAAATAACTCATCCATTTACTATTTATTATTAAATTCGCAACGTAAATAAAATTTCAATTGATGCCTTCACTCGACTTTAAAAAATGGAATAGGATTTTAGGTTGGTTAGTTTTTTTAATTTCACTTATTGTTTACAGCTTAACTGTTGAACCAACTGTTAGCTTTTGGGATGCTGGAGAATATATTTTAACTTCATCCAAACTTCAAGTTGGGCATCCACCAGGAGCTCCTTTATTCCAAATGTTTGGTGCCTTTTTCTCAACTTTTGCAACTGACCCGTCACAAATTGGGATGATGATGAATATGATGAGTGCTTTTTCAAGTGCTTTCACCATATTATTTATGTTTTGGACTATTACAATCTTATTGCAAAAAATGGTTGGAAAAGAAAATCAACTGTCTGACAATAAAGGGTATGCCATATTAGGTAGTGCATTGGTTGGCAGTTTGGCTTTTGCATTTACGGATTCCTTTTGGTTCAACGCCGTTGAAACGGAAGTGTATGCAATGGCAACACTTATAATGGCAGTATTGTTTTATTTGGCCTTACGTTGGGAACAAGACATGGATAAACCAAGAGGAAATAAATGGTTGATACTAATTGCCTTTGTTATTGGTTTGTCTTTTGGAGTCCATTTTATGGGACTATTGACCATTCCTGCAATAGGTTTAATTTACTACTTTAAAAATTACAACGAAATTACTATTAAGAATTTTGTGATTGCCAATGTTGTTTCTGTGGCCGTACTATTATTTATTTTTAAATTGTTATTACCAAGTTCTTTAAAGTTTTTTAGTGCTTCGGAATTATTTTTTGTCAATTCCATTGGTTTGCCATTTAACTCGGGATCTATTATTGCAGGATTAATTTTAATTGCTGCTTTCTATTTTGGGATCAAATTTACTCGTGATAAAAAAATGAAACATGCAAATACACTTGTTTTATGCTTGCTATTCATTTTTATAGGATTCTCATCATGGATGTTACTTCCTATTCGTGCCAATGCTAATGTAGTAATTAATGAGAATAATCCTTCCAGTGCCAGAGAACTATTGGCCTACTATAACTTGGAACAATACCCAGAGACACATTTGTTTTACGGACCTCAATTTACCGATCAATATTCAGGATTAGATGATAATCCCGATGAACGTTATGTTGACGCTAAACCAAAATATGAAAAGGATTATAAAAAAGGAGAATATGTTGTTGTGAACGATTGGAAAAATGCCAATCAAAATTCCAATTCTGCACATCGATCTATATTACCAAGGATGTGGAGTACAGAGCATGCTGAAAATTACATGATGTTCACTGGTTTTTTAGACTTTAATTTGAAACCTGAATATCAGATGGAAAACGAATTGCGCACATCAATTGGTCAATTCAAGAATGATATTGCAAGAGGAAATGTAGATTATGAAGATTACAATAAGTTTTTATCTAAATTCAGAGACTATATTGATGTTAAAAAACCATCTTTAGCCAGCAATATCGTATATCTCTTGGAATATCAGTTAGGTTATATGTATTGGCGCTATTTTATGTGGAATTTCACTGGGCGTCAAGATGATATTCAAGGCAAGTATGATAATCATGGTAATTGGATTAGTGGAATTAAGTATATAGATGAGCTTCATTTAGGGCAGTCTCAAGACAACTTACCTAGCGATGTGTTTAATAACAAAGCCCGAAATACGTATTATTTCCTACCGTTGATTTTAGGTTTAATAGGATTATTCTTTTTATTTAACACAGATAAAAACCTTTTCTGGGTTTTATTAGTATTCTTTTTATTTACTGGAGTTGCCATTCAGGTCTATACCAATGTCAGGCCATTTGAGCCGAGAGAACGTGATTATTCTGTGGTTGGTTCATATTATGTATTTGCCATTTGGATTGGATTTGGAGTCTTTGCCATTTACAATGCAGCAAAAAAATACTTATCTGCCAAAGTATCGGCTCCGTTAGTGACCATTGTATGTTTGATTTTGGTGCCAGGAATTTTAATAGCCAATAACTGGGACGATCATGACAGGTCAGATAAATACACGGCGAATTCTATGGCAAAAAAATATCTAGATTCCTGCGCGGAAAATGCTATTTTATTTTCTATTGGAGATAATGATACATTCGCTTTGTGGTATGCTCAAGAAATTGAAGGCTATAGAACCGATGTGAGGGTTGTGAATACCAGTCTATTTCAAACAGATTGGTACATAGACCAAATGAAGC
>CAYTSL010000048.1:0-10528 GCA_964440415.1 uncultured Flavobacteriaceae bacterium | reverse complement strand
CTTACATCAATTATAACTGAACCTGGCTTCATAGTTTCAACCATGGCTTCCGTTACCAGTATTGGGGACCTATTTTTACCTCTTACTGCCCCAATAACAACATCACACCTTTTTAAAGCTTTTAAAAGGTTTTTGGGCTGAAGAGTAGATGTATACATGGTCATTCCCAAGTTAGTTTGAATCCGTCTGAGTTTAGAAATTGAGTTGTCAAATACTTTTATATTTGCTCCTAATCCTATAGCACTTCTAGCTGCAAATTCACCTACAGTTCCTGCTCCTAAAATGACTGCCTCAATTGGAGGAACGCCTGTTATATTTCCAAAAATTAATCCATTTCCTTTATTGGTATTGGTTAGTAATTCAGAAGCAATCAAAATTGAAGCAGTTCCTGCAATTTCACTTAAACATCGGACTGCTGGATAAGCACCATCTTCATCTCTAATAAATTCAAACGCAATTGCAGTAATTCTTTTGGAAGCCAATGCCTCGAAATACTTTTTGTGTTGAGTTTTAAGTTGAAGAGCAGAAATAAGAATTGTCTGCGGATTAATAAGTTTTATCTCTTCTAGACTTGGTGGTTCCACTTTTAAGATCATAGGACAGGAAAATACCTTTGCGGTATCTTTTGTTATTTCAGCACCAGCTTCGCTATAATCATGATCACTAAATTTGGAATCATTTCCTGCACCAGCCTCTAATAAAACTTTATGACCATTGGTTACCAAAGCAGAGACAGCATCTGGTGTTAAACAGACACGTTTTTCCTGGAAGGATGTTTCTTTTGGAATACCAATAAAAAGTTCTCCTTTATGTTTTAACACCTCGAGCATTTCTTCTTGAGGGAGGAGCTGTTGCTTGGAAAAGGGAGATAATTTTTTACTCATGGATTATTAATTTAAAATTCAAATTACGAATTTTAAATTTAAAACTTAGAACAATGTTTAAATTGTTAAGGATAAATATTCCTTAAAAGAAATCCTTAAAAGTTTTTTTGGAAATTCTAAATTCATCCTCTAATTCCTGCATGTTTTTACTGGTTAATTTATTAAACATTTTTGCACGTATTAGGTAAATCGACGGAATTATTATAGCCATTATTGGTATTAAAAACATGATTTGGTATTCATCAAAAAAATCACCATCATCATTTATAATGCTAAACAATTGATAGGCGTACATGGCAATTGGTATCAACAAAACATGATACCACCAATGTCTGCAGGTGAAGAACCAAATAAAAAGTAAATATATAGGGACTATTTTACCCATTAATGTCCAGAACGACACATTGGCATTTTCATAATACCCACTTCTATATGTAAACAAAAAAGTGTCCCAGATCTTTTCGACTGGAACACTTTCATAAGAATAAAAAATATAAGGTGTAATTGCAATTAAAGTAGCAACTATACTACCTAATATTAAATTAGTTTTCTTATCCGTTAGTTGGGACTTTGATGTCTGATTTTCTGACTTGTTGTGGTCCGTCATCGCTAATACTGTTAGGTGTACAAGACGCAAACATCAGAACTCCCAAAATCGCTAATGCGAAAAAGTACTTTTTTGTTTTCATAATTCAAGGGATTTAATTAATTAATTGTGTCTAATGTATCTCAAGTCACATAACTGACACTAAAAAATCGTTTAACTACCTTTTATTACGATTATAATCTTTTTTTATCGATTATCAACCAAAAAGTTAGGAATACACTTACATAGTAACTACGGTTTTAATGTAACTGTAAAATTGATGTTTGCTCAAATATTTATTAATGTTTTTAACTTTATTATTCTACTATTTTCTTGCTCTTTTTCTAATCGAATTTCATTTACATGATCTGGTAATAAGGACTCAATTTTTTCCGGCCATTCAATAAATATCCAATTATCTGAATCTAAATAATCCTCAAATCCTATATCATAAACTTCTTCTTCATTTTCAATCCTAAAAAAATCAAAATGAAAGACGAGTCCTTCTTTAACCTTATACTCATTTACAATAGAAAAAGTAGGACTAGAAACATCGCTTAAACAACCCAGTTCCTTTACGATTTCACCTATTAGCGTAGTTTTACCAACACCCAATTCGCCATAAAACAATAGCACTTTAGAATTAACAGATTGTAAAATTTCTTTAGCTATTGAATTAATGTCAGCAATATTGAAGCTTTTATTCATCTAGAAATAGGGATTAAACAATATTGTTTCTATTACAATATTACTAATAATATTTAGATAAAACCAAGAAATTATGCATTTCATCGAAGAATTCTACCATTTATGGATTTTTATCGTGGCTTTAAAACTGCAAACGGGATAATCATTTCTTCTAAAGAAACACCACCATGCTGATAGGTATTTCTAAAATAACTTACATAATGATTATAATTATTAGGATAGGCAAAAAACAGATCACCTTTAGCAAAAATAAAAGAATTACTCATGTTTATTACAGGAAGCTGCACTGTCTTAGGGTCTTTTACTGCATATACGTCTTTATCGCTATGAGTGAGACTTCTTCCTGTTTTATACCTAAGATTTAAACTAGTTTCTTTATCACCAATAACTTTTGTTGGATTTTTTACATTAATTGTGCCATGATCTGTAGTAATAATTAATGTAAACCCCATTTGTTGAGCTTGTTGTATGATTGATAATAAAGGTGAATTTTTAAACCAGCTTACTGTTAATGACCTATACGCTTTATCATTAGAAGCTAGCTGCTTTACAACATCCATTTCAGTTTTTGAGTGCGATAGCATATCAACAAAATTATAGACAACGACAGTCAAATCATTATCCTTCTGTGACTTAAAATTATCAGCTAGTTTTTTACCTGAAGATATATTGGTTATTTTATGGTATTCATATTTTAAATTGTCTTTACCCAATCTTTTAAGTTGTGCTCTCAAAAATTCATTTTCATAAAGGTTTTTACCGCCTTCATCTGTATCATTTTTCCAATATTCCGGATGTAATTTTTCCATTTCACTTGGCATTAAACCTGAAAAAATTGCATTTCTGGCATATTGAGTAGCTGTAGGAAGGATGCTATAAAAAGATTCCTCACTTTCCTTTTTATAGTAATTACTTACAATAGGTTCTAAAGTTTTCCATTGATCATAACGCAAATTATCAACAACAATTAATAGGGTAGGTTGCTCCTTATTCAAGTTTGGTAAGATCTTATCTTTAAATAAAGTATGCGACATAACTGGTGCATCAGCTTTATATTCGAACCATGAAGCATAATTTTTTTCTATAAATTTCCCGAATTGTAGATTAGCTTCACTTTTTTGAGATTCTAATATTTCGAACATGCTAGGATCATCAATATCTTCCAACTGGATCTCCCAGTATAACAACTTTTGATAAAGTTCAGACCACTCTTCATGTGAGTTTACCATGGATAAATCCATGGCTATTTTTCTAAACTCCTGCTGATAGTTTGATGCAGTTTTTTCAGTAATTAATCTAGAGTGATCTAAATTTTTTTTTAAGCTTAACAAAATTTGATTTGGATTCACCGGTTTAATCAAATAATCAGCTATTTTACTTCCAATTGCTTCCTCCATTATATATTCTTCCTCACTTTTTGTGATCATAATAACTGGTAGAGTAGCTCGCTTTTCTTTGATTTCCGATAAGGTTTCAATTCCCGTTAATCCAGGCATGTTTTCATCAAGAAATACAATATCAAATTTTTGGTCATCAATTATTTCTAAAGCTTCCGTTCCGCTTTGACAGGTGGTTATATTATAATTCTTTCGTTCAAGAAAAAGAATATGAGGTTTAAGTAAATCTATTTCATCATCAACCCAAAGAATATTTATATTGTTCATGTATATTTGTTTACAATTAATAGTTAAATCTCAATAGCTTGCAGGTAAATAACAAACTCAAAGTATTTAACGACCCAATTTACGGATTTATTACTATTCCAAATGCGTTAATATTTCAATTAATAGAGCATAAATACTTTCAGAGGTTGCGAAGGATTACTCAAATGGGTCTATCCTATTTAGTGTATCCAGGTGCAAACCATACACGATTTCATCATGCTATTGGAAGCATGTATTTAATGCAAAAAACTGTTAGAATACTTCGTTATAAGGGAGTTATGATTTCTTCTGATGAGGAAAATGCTCTTTATATAGCAATTTTGTTACATGATATTGGCCATGGTCCCTTTAGTCATGCCATTGAAAACAGTTTGGTTATTGATGTTAGTCATGAGACAATTTCGGAATTATTTATGGAAGAACTTAATAAAGAATTTAACTCAAATTTAACTCTAGCCATAAAAATATTCAAGGGAGAATATGAAAGAAACTTCATGTGCCAACTTATTTCCAGTCAATTGGATATGGACAGAATTGATTATTTAAAGAGAGATAGTTTTTATTCTGGTGCGGCTGAAGGGAATATAAATAGTGAACGTATTATTACCATGCTAAACGTAAAGGATAATAATCTTGTAATTGAAGAAAAAGGAATATATAGTGTAGAAAAGTTTTTGATTGCAAGAAGACTAATGTATTGGCAGGTTTATTTGCATAAAACGAGTTTAGTCGCAGAGCAACTATTAATAAGGGTACTAAAACGTGCAAAAGAATTGATATCAATAGGAGAAAAACTGAATTGCAGTAAAGCTTTAAAATATTTTTTAGAGAATCCTGTTTCTTTTAAGAATTTTAATCCTGAAGTACTGAATGAATTCGCGAAACTAGATGATAGTGATATAATTTCAGCAATGAAGGAATGGCAGTACCATGAAGATTATGTCCTTGGACAATTATGTAAAATGATTATTAATAGAAACCTATTAAGAATTGAGATTTCAAAGAATAAATTTAATCTAGATCTATTGAATACAAGAATTGAAAGCCTTGTTAAGAAAGACAAAATTTCCAGAACTGAAGCGGAATATTTTGTATTTTCTGGTAAAATTTCAAATCAAGCTTATCAAGAAAATTATCAAACAATAAATATTTTATACAAAACAGGTGATATTGAAGATATAGTTGAAGCTTCAGATCAATTAAATTTGCGCGCGCTTTCAAAACCCGTTAGTAAATACTATATATGTTACCCAAAGGATTGAGTTTGCTACATTTTTCCTATTTTTGCCTCAAATGAAATTTACAGCAAGTCAAATAGCCGGAATTCTAGATGGTGATATAGTGGGAGATCCTGATGTGGAAGTTTCCAAATTATCTAAAATAGAGGAGGGTAATGAAGGGTCATTGACTTTTCTAGCTAATCCTAAATATAAATCGTTTATATATACAACCAAAGCTTCAATAACTATTGTCAATAAAGATTTTATCCCTGAAGACAATATTACTTCAACTTTAATTAAAGTTGATGATGCCTATAAATCATTTTCAAAATTGCTTGAATATTACAATCAAGTTAAAATGAATAAATCGGGCATTGAGCAACCTTCATTTATATCAGAAACTGCTAAATATGGCGACAATATATATTTGGGAGCTTTTTCTTATTTAGGAGAAAATGTAGTAATTGGAGATAATGTAAAGATTTATCCTAATACTTATATTGGTGATAATGTTGTCATTGGTAATGATGTTGTAATCTTTTCTGGTGCGAAAATCTATTCAGAAACAATTATAGGAAATAATTGTGTAATAAATTCTGGTGCAATAATAGGAGCAGACGGTTTCGGGTTTGTACCAAATGAAAAAGGAGAATACTCAAAAGTACCTCAAACAGGTAATGTGATTTTAGAAGATTATGTAGATATTGGAGCAGTAACAACAATAGATAGAGCTACTTTAGGATCGACAATAATACGAAAGGGAGTTAAGTTGGATAATCAAATCCAAATAGCACATAATGTAGAAATTGATGAAAATACAGTAATTGCAGCTCAAACAGGAATTGCAGGATCTACAAAAATTGGTAAAAATTGTATGATTGGAGGACAAGTGGGTATTGCTGGTCACTTAATTATAGGTAATTGTGTTCGTGTTCAAGCACAATCTGGTATTGGAAGAAATGTAAAAGATAATGAAGTCCTTCAAGGGTCTCCTTCTTTTAATTATGGAGACTGGAATAAATCTTATGTATACTTTAAAAACCTACCAAAGATTGTAAAGAATATTCGTGATATAGAAAAAGAAATTAAAAAATGATTGTAAAAACTGAAATAAAGCAAAAAACTATAGCTAAAGATGTTTCTTTAACTGGAGTTGGGCTTCATACAGGAAAAAATGTAACACTAACATTCAAACCAGCTCCTGAGAATTCTGGCTATGCGTTTAAGAGAGTTGATTTGGAAGGCGAACCTTTGATAGAAGCTGATGCAAATTATGTTGTCAATACACAACGTGGAACATGTTTAGAAAAAAACGGAGTAAAAATTCAAACTTGTGAGCATGTACTTGCGGCTTTAGTAGGTATGCAAATTGATAATGCTATTATAGAATTGAATGAGTCAGAACCACCAATTATGGATGGATCTTCAAAATACTTTGTGGAAGCTATAGACAAAGCTGGAGTTGTAGAACAAGCTGCAGAAATAAATGAGTTTGTTGTAAAGGACATAATCACATATACGAACGAAGAATCTGGAAGTGAAATAACGATGATTCCTTCTGATAAATTTTGTGTCACAACAATGGTAGATTTTGGGACTAAAGTTTTAGGAACCCAAAACGCAACACTTAAAGAAATTTCAGATTTTAAAGATGAGATTTCAGATTCAAGAACTTTTAGTTTTTTACATGAAATCGAAATGCTTCTGGATAACGGATTAATAAAAGGCGGGGATTTAAGTAATGCAATAGTTTATGTGGATAAAAAAATATCTCCAGAGACTATGGAAAAACTAAAAGAAGCATTTAATAAGGATTCTGTCACAATCAAATCCAATGGTATTCTTGATAACCTAACCCTGCATCATGCAAATGAAGCTGCAAGACATAAACTTCTGGATGTAGTTGGAGATCTGGCGCTTATCGGTACTAAAATTAGAGGTAAAGTTATTGCAAACAAGCCAGGACATTATGTAAATACACAGTTTGCAAAAAAAATGTCAAAAATAATTAAAATAGAAAAGCGCAATAATGTTCCTTCGGTTGATTTAAATCAAGAACCGTTAATGGATGTGAATCAAATAATGGCAGTGCTACCGCATAGACCGCCTTTTTTATTGATTGATAAAGTTTTTGAATTATCAGATTCGCATGTAATAGGCATGAAAAACGTTACTATGAACGAACCGTTTTTTCAAGGACATTTCCCGGGTGCTCCTGTAATGCCTGGAGTACTCATTATTGAGGCTATGGCTCAAACAGGGGGAATCCTTGTTTTAAGTACGGTTCCAGATCCAGAAAATTATTTAACGTTTTTTATGAAAATGGATAATGTTAAGTTTAAGCAAAAAGTGATGCCGGGTGATACCTTAATCTTTAAATGTGAATTAATAACTCCTATTAGAAGAGGGATATGCCATATGCAGGGGTATGCTTATGCTAATGGAAAATTATGTGCAGAAGCTGAATTAATGGCTCAAATAAGTAAAGTTAAATAACTATGAATCAACCTTTAGCATACGTACATCCTGGAGCAAAAATTGCCAAAAATGTCGTAATAGAACCATTTACTACAATCAATAATAATGTCATTATTGGTGAAGGTAGCTGGATTGGGAGTAATGTTACTATAATGGAAGGGGCAAGAATTGGGAAAAACTGTAATATTTTTCCAGGTGCCGTAATTTCAGCTGTTCCTCAAGATTTAAAATATAATGACGAGGATACTACTGTTGAAATAGGTAATAATGTTACTATTAGAGAATGTGTTACCATAAACAGAGGAACTGCGGATAAATTAAAAACCGTGATTGGAGACAATTGTTTAATAATGGCATATTGCCATATAGCACATGATTGTTTTGTTGGTAATAACTGTATTTTTTCTAATAATAGTACTTTGGCAGGTCATATAAATGTAGGCGATCATGTTGTATTGGCTGGAATGACTGCTGTTCACCAATTTTGTTCTATTGGCAGTCATGCATTCGTTACAGGTGGATCCTTAGTAAGGAAAGATGTTCCTCCTTTTGTTAAGGCTGCAAGGGAACCACTTTCATATGTTGGAATTAATTCAGTAGGTTTGCGAAGAAGAGGATTTTCTACAGAAAAAATTACAGAAATTCAAAATATTTATAGAATTCTATATCAAAAAAATTACAATAATACTCAAGCTGCAGGAATTATCGAAGCTGAAATGGAAGCTACAAGAGAACGCGATGAAATCTTACAGTTCATCAAAAATTCTCATCGTGGAATCATGAAAGGATATTTTAAATCTAATTAATAAAAAATAATGGCAAGTACTTCTGATATTAGAAACGGATTGTGTATAAAATATAACCATGATATTTTTAAAATTATAGAGTTTCTCCATGTAAAACCAGGAAAGGGACCAGCATTTGTTCGCACTAAATTAAAAAGTGTAACCACGGGAAAGGTTATAGACAATACTTTTTCGTCTGGACACAAGATAGAAGATGTTCGAGTTGAGACACACAAATTTCAATTTTTATATCACGATGATGAGTTCTTTCATTTTATGAATACTGAAGATTATACGCAAATACGCTTATTAGAAACAACTTTAGATAATCCGGGATTAATGAAGGAAGGTGAAATTGTTACCATTATAATAAACACTGAAGACAATATGCCTTTATCTGTTGAAATGCCAGCTAGTGTAATTTTAGAAGTTACTGCTACTGAGCCGGGAGTAAAAGGAAATACTGCAACAAACGCAACTAAACCCGCAACAGTTGAAACAGGAGCTATCGTCAACGTACCTTTATTTATTAATGAGGGTGATAAAATTAAGGTTGAAACTGAAAAGGGAACTTATAAGGAAAGAATTAAAGATTAGATTTATACTATGAAATTTCCTACCGTTCATTCTTTAAAGCAAATTGCAGAACTTATTGATTGCAAATATGTAGGAAAAGATAATTTTCCGATACAAGGAATGAATGAAATTCATATAGTTGAACCTGGTGATATAGTTTTTGTAGATCATCCCAAATATTACGATAAAGCCTTAAATTCAAAAGCTACCGTAGTTCTAATTAATAAAGAAGTAGATTGCCCAGTTGGAAAAGCGCTATTAATTAGTGAGGACCCATTCAATGATTTCAACAAACTAACAAATCACTTCAAACCATTTCAGACTACAAATTCTCCAATTTCGGAATCTGCGACTATAGGTAATAACACTATAATACAGCCAAATTGTTTTATTGGAAATAATGTGATTATTGGTGATAATTGTGTAATTCATAGTAACGTTAGTATTTATGATGACACGGTAATTGGCAATAATGTTGAAATTCACGCAGGAAGTGTGCTAGGTGCCAGTGCCTTTTATTACAAAAACAGACCAGAGGGGTTTGATCAGTTAATATCTGGTGGACGTGTAGTAATCCAAGACAATGTGGATATTGGAGCGCTTTGCACTATTGATAAAGGGGTTACTGGAGATACTACAATTGGAGAAGGAAGTAAACTGGATAATCAAATACAAATAGGTCACGATACAGTTATAGGAAATAAATGTTTAATTGCTTCGCAAACTGGTATAGCAGGTTGTGTTGTTGTCCAAGACAATGTCACTATTTGGGGACAAGTAGGGGTTAAAAGTGGTATTACTATAGCTAAAGGCACCGAATTATTTGCCCAATCAGGATTGGGTCATTCAACAAATGAAAACAAGAAATATTTTGGTTCCCCAGCTGTTGAAGCAAGAGAAAAGTTTAAAGAAATGGCATACCTAAAAAAACTCCCCGAATTATTTAAAAAATAATATAACTAGAGCATTAAAAAGTAAGGACAAAAAAGTACTTTTGTACTGTTATATATCAATAAATAAATAGATTGTAAATGAGCGTATTAGTAAATAAGAATTCAAAAATAATTATTCAAGGTTTCACAGGAAGTGAAGGTACTTTTCATGCTGGTCAAATGATAGATTATGGTACCAATGTGGTTGGTGGTGTGACACCAGGAAAAGGTGGGCAGACTCACCTAGACAAGCCAGTTTTTAATACAGTTGAAGATGCTGTTAAAAAAGTAGGCGCAGATACATCTATTATTTTTGTACCACCAGCGTTCGCCGCTGATGCAATTATGGAAGCAGCTGATGCAGGAATTAAAGTTATAATTACTATTACCGAGGGTATTCCTGTTGCAGACATGATAAAGGTTTATGAGTATATAAAACATAAAGATTGTAGGCTAGTTGGACCAAATTGTCCTGGTGTCATTACTCCTGGAGAAGCTAAAGTAGGAATTATGCCTGGTTTTGTATTTAAAAAGGGTAGAGTTGGCATTGTTTCAAAATCTGGAACGTTAACCTATGAAGCGGCAGACCAAGTTGTTAAACAGGGCCTTGGTATTACTACTGCAATTGGAATAGGAGGTGACCCTATTATTGGTACAACAACCAAAGAAGCTGTAGAGTTATTAATAAATGATCC
>CAYTSL010000047.1:0-10566 GCA_964440415.1 uncultured Flavobacteriaceae bacterium | reverse complement strand
CTTAAGACTTTGTAGCCTTAACATTGATTTTTAATTCAATATCATCATTAATGAACTTATCACCTAAATTATCAAAGAATGATTTAGAACCATATTTTACATCCCATTTAGAACGATCAATTGTAAATACCTCACTTGTAATTGAAAAACTATCTCCTTCTGAAGAAACTGTTACTGGAAAAGTCACATTATTTTTCTTTTCTTTTAACATTAAATTACCAGAAAGCATTGTTTTTCCTTCCATTTCTTCAACTCCCGTTATAGTAAAAGCAGCTGTTGGATATTTTTCAATATCAAAAAAGTCAGGACTTTTAAGGTGACCAACTATTTTCGCATTGTTTTCGTCATCTGCAGGAATATCTAAATTCACTATTGATTTCATGTCAATGAAAAATGAACCACTTTCAAGTTTACCATTATTTACTGATAATGTTCCACTTTCCACGTTAATGGTTCCATTATGCTTACCAGTAGGTTTAAATCCTGTCCATTCAATAGATGACTCCGACGCGTTTGCCATATACTTGGCAGAGGCCATTTGTGCTTTAGCTGCATCTTCAGCTGCAGTAGTTTCTGCCTCCTTCGCTTTATCTTTACAAGCAACAAGAGTAGCTGTAATTGCAAAAATTGTAAATACGTTTAAAAATCTTTTTTTCATTTTTTTTAGGTTTGTGTTATTATTTTCAGCCGCTAAAATAGCAAATAAGACATGATTTTTAAGTACATATAAAATATTTAATAAATTTTTATGACATTATGACATTTTAAAGATAATGGCAGTACTTTTGCCAAATAAATTTTAGAACGATTTAACCATTTAAAAAATGAGTAAGAAAAGTAAAAAAGAAGAGCTAGTTGAAGAACAGGATGTTGCTCAGGCTGCAAAGGATATACAAGAGGAAGTTCAAGAAAACTCAGCAGAAGAGGAGCTAACAGAAGAGCTTGGTAAAGAGAAAGATAAATTTTTACGACTATTTGCCGAATTTGAAAACTACAAAAAGAGAACTACAAAAGAACGTATAGAATTATTTAAAACAGCTAGTGAAGATGTTATGAAATCTTTACTCCCTGTGTTAGATGACTTTGAACGTGCCTTAACTCATATAGATGATGATAAGGAAGCAGAAGACCTTAGAAAAGGTGTTTTACTTATCTACCAAAAATTATTAACTACTCTTGAACAAAAGGGCTTACAAGCAATACAAGTAAAACAAGGAGATGTGTTTGATGCTGAAGATCATGAAGCAGTGACTCAAATACCTGCACCAAACAAAAAGCTAAAAGGTAAAATTATTGAGGTAGTTGAAAAGGGATATAAATTAGGAGATAAGATCATTCGATTTCCTAAAGTTGTTATTGGACAATAAATTAGCATTACTAAAGACTTATAAGTTTTAGGAATAAACTTTTAAAAGGCATAATGGCAAAACGAGATTATTACGAAATATTAGGAGTATCCAAAGGAGCTTCTCCAGCAGAAATTAAAAAGGCGTATAGGAAAAAGGCTATTGAGTATCACCCAGATAAAAATCCGAATGATAAAACAGCTGAAGGCAAGTTTAAAGAAGCTGCTGAAGCATACGAAGTTTTAAGCGATGCTGATAAAAAGGCACGTTATGACCAATTTGGCCATCAAGCATTTGAAGGCGCTGGAGGCTTTGGTGGAGGTGGTATGAATATGGAGGATATATTCAGTCAATTCGGAGATATTTTTGGAGGAGCCTTTGGAGGTGGAGGATTTTCTGGTTTCGGTGGCGGCTATGGAGGAGGTGGTCAAAGAAGAGTAAAAGGGAGCAACTTAAGAATTCGTGTTAAATTAACTTTAGAAGACATAGCTCAAGGTGTTGAGAAGAAGGTAAAGGTAAGACGTAAGGTACAAGCACCTGGAACTACTTATAAAACTTGTTCAAGTTGTAATGGAAGTGGTCAGGTAACACGAATAACTAATACTATTTTAGGACGAATGCAAACAGCTTCAAGCTGTCCTTCATGTAGTGGAGCAGGGCAAACTATTAAGAATAAACCATCAGATGCGGATTCCCAAGGGCTAAAAATTTCTGAAGAAACTGTTGCCATAAAAATTCCTGCTGGTGTTGTAGATGGTATGCAACTCAAAGTAAGCGGAAAAGGTAATGAAGCTCCAGGGAATGGTATTGCTGGAGATTTGTTAGTAGCTATTGAAGAGCAAAAACATCCTACCTTACAACGTGAAGGTGATAATTTACATTATGACTTGTATGTAAGTATATCTGATGCTGCATTGGGTGGGTCAAAAGAAATTGATACCGTTACTGGAAAAGTTAGAATTAAGATAGAACCAGGTGTTCAATCTGGTAAGATATTACGATTAAGAGGAAAAGGAATTCCAAGTATAAATGGGTATGGAAAAGGTGATTTATTAGTTCATATTAATGTATGGACACCTAAAAAACTATCTAAAGCTCAAAAGGAATTTTTTAAGAGTATGCAGAACGATGAGAATTTTATTCCTAGCCCTCAAATGGGAGACAAGTCTTTTTTTGAAAAAGTTAAAGATATGTTTTCATAAAATAATTCTATATTAATAAAAAGTAGTATATTTGATATATCACTAATATTAATTAGTGGTATTTTTCTTTTTCATAGCAATTTTTTCCCATCCTTAAAACTTGTTTTAAGGGTGGGTTTTGTTTTTAAAAGCAATAATTATTTAAATACTATCTTATCTTTTGTAACAATTAATATCTTTACATCACTTATTTCTACAAACACGATGACTAAATGGAGAACTTGCTAATTGTTGATTCTGTTTCAAAGAATTTTGGAGATTTTACTGCACTTAATAAAGTATCAATTTCAGTACCCAAAGGAAGCGTATTCGGACTATTAGGACCAAATGGAGCGGGCAAAACAACCTTGATCAGAATTATAAATCAAATAACCATGCCTGATACTGGTCATGTTGAGCTAGATGGAGAACCGTTGCAAGCTCATCATATTCGGGATATAGGCTATTTACCTGAAGAAAGAGGTCTGTATAAAACCATGAAAGTTGGGGAACAGGCACTTTATTTAGCACAATTAAAAGGATTAAGTCATCGAGAAGCAAAAACCAGACTAAAATGGTGGTTTGAACGATTAGAAATAGGAGACTGGTGGAATAAAAAAATCCAAGAGCTATCAAAGGGAATGGCTCAAAAAATTCAATTCATTGTAACGGTTTTACACCAACCAAAATTATTGATCTTTGATGAACCATTTTCTGGATTCGATCCTATAAATGCCAATTTAATTAAAGATGAAATATTGCGATTAAGAGACGAAGGGTCAACAGTCATTTTTTCTACCCATAGAATGGAATCTGTTGAAGAAATGTGTGATCATATTGCCTTATTGCATGAAAGTAATAAGGTTTTAGATGGTAAACTAAATGACATCAAACAACATTATAGAACCAATACGTATGAAGTAGGGTTGAACACTGAAAATAAAGAAAAATTAGAGTCAGAATTAAAATCGAAATTCAATATTGCTCCAGCAGATTTTAGGTCTATAAGAGATGAATTAAAACTGAATATTACACTTAATGGAGATGAAACACCAAATGGATTGTTGAATTTTTTAACAACTAAAGCTTATGTATCACATTTTGTTGAATTGATTCCAAGTGCAAACGATATTTTTATTAGAACAGTAGAAGAAAATTAAGATTAATAAATGAATCATTTACCACTTATCATAAAACGAGAATACTTAACTAAAGTAAAGAATAAGTCGTTTATAGTGATGACTATTTTGAGTCCTATCATTATGATTGCTCTTATTGCTTTGGTTGCTTACCTATCTCAACTTAATAATAATAAAGTAAAGACTATTTCTGTTTTAGACGAATCTGGTTTGGTTAAGGATATTTTTCAAGATTCAGAAAGTACAAAATATCACTTGTTAGAAAATATAACGTTAGATGATGCTAAAAAGATAGTTGAAGAATCAGAAGGATTTGGTCTGCTACATATTGGTAAAAATGATGACATAAAAGAGCTTTCAAAATCAGTTAATTTCTATTCTGAAGATTCTCCATCATTTACTATTATGGAATCGTTAGAATCTAAAATCGAAAAACGTTTAAGAGAAATAAAATTGCAGCAACAAGGTGTTGATATAGATAAAATTAATGCTGCCAAGATCAATATTGAGATTGGTCAGGAAAGTTATAGTGGAGAGAAAACTTCAAAGATTGATAATATCTTTAAACTAATTTTTGGTGGCTTAGCAGGTTATATGCTATTCATGTTCATTATTATTTATGGTAATATGATCATGCGTAGTGTGATTGAAGAAAAAACCAGCAGAATTATAGAAATTATCATATCATCTGTAAAACCTGTACAACTAATGCTTGGGAAGATTATTGGTACATCGTTAGCAGGTGTGACTCAATTTATTATCTGGATAATATTAGGAGGCTTTTTAATGACATTGGTTTCCGTGATTTTTGGTATTGACCTTATGGATTCACAAATGCAGCAGCAAGATGTTCTCATTCAACAGGCAATGGAAAATCCAGAAGTTGTCAATACACAAATAGAAGCAGCAAAAGCAGCATTCTTTCATTTGCCAATCTTGAATTTAATTATAGCTTTTATAATTTTTTTTATTGGAGGCTATTTGCTTTACAGTTCGTTATACGCAGCCATTGGTGCAGCAGTGGATAACGAAACAGATACACAACAGTTTTTATTACCAATTATAATGCCTTTAATAATTGCTGTTTATGTAGGTATATTTACGGTTATTGAAGATCCTCATGGAACGGTTTCAACAGTTTTTTCGTTTATTCCATTAACCTCACCTGTTGTAATGTTAATGCGCATACCGTTTGGTGTACCAATTTGGCAACAAGCCATTTCAGTTTTGTTATTAATTGGCACCTTTATGTTTACAGTTTGGTTTGCTGCTAAAATATACAGAGTAGGTATTTTAATGTATGGTAAAAAACCTACTTATAAAGAATTATTTAAGTGGTTAAAATATTAATATGGAAACCTTAAGTCAATTTTTAAATTATACATTTCATCTTACAGATAAGATTAGTATCAGAGTAAGTGGTGTTTTGTTGGTTTTAGCTGTAATATTTATTACATCTATGTTATTAAACTTAATTAGAAGAGTTTTAACAAGAAAATTACCAAGAGAAGATAAAGTAAAATTTAAAATTCTATTTAATTACGGGAAATGGATAATTTACTTACTCATTTTACTAATTACATTTACTGCAATAGGAATTAATGTTACTGCGGTTTTTGCAGCGTCAGCAGCCTTGTTAATTGGTGTTGGCTTGGCATTACAGACTTTGTTTCAGGATATTATTGCAGGTGTCTTAATTCTTGTTGACCAAACCATTCATGTAGGAGATATTGTAGAGATAGATGGTAAAGTAGGTCGAGTGGATGAGATTAAATTAAGAACCACCAGAGCTGTTACAATTGATAATAAAGTATTAATTATTCCTCATCATTTATATTTAACTAATAGCTTATATAATTGGACCCAAAATGGTACTGAAACCAGAGAAAGTGTTGAAGTTGGAGTGGCTTATGGAAGTGATGTGAATAAAGTAAAAGAATTATTACTGCAAGCAGCAAATAATCATCCATCCATATTAAAAAATCCTTCTCCATTAGTGCTTTTTACTAATTTTGGAGATAGCTCATTAAATTTTAAGTTGATATTTACATTAAATGATAGCTTTCAAGGAGCAATACCAAGAAGTGATTTACGTTTTGAAATAGATAAATTGTTTAGGGAAAATAATATTACCATTCCATTCCCACAAAGAGATATTCATATTATTCAGAAATAAAAAAATAGATGTCAAAAATATTAGTAATTGAGGATGAAGCTGCCATTCGTAGAGTGTTGGTTAAGATATTATCAGAAGAGAATAACACCTATCAAGTTGAAGAGGCTGAAGATGGTTTAGCAGGTATAGAAATGATCAAAAAGGATGATTATGATCTGATTTTATGTGATATTAAAATGCCTAAAATGGATGGTATTGAGGTTCTAGAAGCTGTAAAAATAATAAAACCTGAAATTCCAATAGTTATGATCTCTGGTCATGGCGACTTGGATACAGCTGTTAATACAATGCGTATTGGCGCCTTTGATTATATTTCGAAACCACCAGATCTTAATAGATTATTGAATACTGTTAGAAATGCATTAGATAGAAAGGAACTGGTTGTTGAAAATACAAGACTCAAGAAAAAGGTTAGCAAGAATTATGAAATGGTTGGTAATAGTAAAGCTATTACTCAAATACAAGAAATTATCGACAAAGTAGCTCCAACTGAAGCTAGAGTTCTCATTACTGGTCCAAATGGTACTGGAAAGGAATTAGTTGCTCATTGGTTACATCAAAAAAGTGATCGTGCTAATGGACCAATGATTGAGGTAAACTGTGCAGCCATACCAAGCGAACTAATAGAAAGTGAGTTGTTTGGCCATATAAAAGGTTCATTTACAGGAGCTAATAAAGATAGAGCTGGAAAATTTGAGGCTGCCAATGGTGGCACTATATTTTTAGATGAGGTTGGTGATATGAGTTTGTCAGCTCAAGCTAAAGTTTTAAGAGCGTTACAAGAAAATAAAATTCAAAGGGTAGGAAATGACAAAGATATTAAGGTTAATGTAAGGGTAATCGCAGCTACCAATAAAGATTTGAAGAAGGAAATTGAAGAATCGAAATTTAGGGAAGACCTTTATCACAGACTAGCCGTAATACTTATAAATGTTCCGTCGTTAAATGAAAGACGAGATGATATTCCACTTCTCGTTGACTATTTTTCATCAAAGATTTCTGAAGAACAAGGAACTGGTAAAAAATCATTTTCAGATAAAGCTATTAAACTATTACAGGAATATGACTGGACAGGAAATATTAGGGAACTACGAAATGTAGTTGAACGCTTAATTATTCTAGGTGAAAAGGAAGTGAGTGAAAACGATGTAAAATTATTTGCCAGCAAATAGTTACAGTTGAAAACTATAACTTATTCCTGTTTGAATATCAGGATTATTACTAACAGTGAAATCCTGTTGTAAATATATTGTCAAGGTGTTCTTTTTAGTTAAGGAGTATAAAAAACTCCAATAGTCATTATATTCATACAGGTTAGTTACACCATGTCCCCAAGAGTTATGAGCATCAGGATGTCTGATAGGAATCATGTATGACCGTTCATCTATTTTATTAAAAGAGGATTGCACATAAAAATTCGCTCCAAAAGAATGGATTGTACCTTTTTTCGACACATAATTGTATTCTAAAGCACTTTCCAAATTGCCAATAAAATTATTGGTTCCAAACTCAATATTATCCTTTTTAAAGGAAATAGCGCTTTTCCGTAACATTCCTAAACTCAATCCAATTTGAAAGTTTCTTTTGTCATTAAATGAATAAGTTTTAATTGTATTGGCAGAAATACCCAGATCAATTGAAGAATTATACTTTGAAACATTAGTGCCTAAATGAGCTCCAAAATTAAAATGGAGATTTTTGCTTTGGTTAATCATTGATTCAGGATAGAAATAATAGCTGGTTTCTAATCCACCAACAAACAAATCACCATTTTCTATCTCCAGTTCATTGCCATTTCTATCAGTATATTTAATTAAAGCTTTATTATAACCAAAAACTGCTCTATCAAATGGATCATCACTTCCACCTACATTTTCATGAAAAAATTCTATGAATTCGTCACTGGTAAATATGGAACCAGGAAATTTACCTTTGGTTAACATATATAATCTAAAACCTAGATTAAGTTCATGTTCTTTACCTAATTTAATTTCAACATTTCCTCTTAATCCTTTTATGATTCCATCAATCTGTAACTCATATGATTTGGCACTTAATGTATCTTCATCATAAAGATATTGAGCTTGATGCCAGGGAATGTCTCTTACAATATCTCTAATTGTTTCATCATTGGGAATGTAAGTTTTTATAGGAGTTCCCCAATCATTACCGCTTTCAAGACCAAGACTTACTCTTGTCCTTTCACTAACTTTTTTTTTGAAATTCCCTTGTACTCTGGATATAAATATGCCAAAAGGATGAGTCGATAACACACTATGTTTCGATATCCCGTTTTTATTTGAAATTATTGTTGAATTACTATTTTGGGAATATCCATAAAATTGGCTTAATAGGATAAACAACAAAGAAAACCAACTAAAAATTTTCATATGGTACAATTGACCGAACGAAACTACAAAATCTAAACTTAATTATTATATCCGATCGTGCACTGGTTTAATGACGATAGATAATTTAACGTGGCTTTTTTTATTGTACTCAAATAATAAAGTTTTATTTCCGTAAGGTCTTTAGAAAACAGGTTTTCATTATTTACAGAAAGTTTTGAAACGCTTCCCTCACATTCACAAGCTGATAACATTTCATTGTAAGCATTTATGTTGGATGATATTGCTTGTTGATTAGTATATATAAGTTTCTCTTTTTTAATTCGAAGTTCTCTTTGTTCTTTATCTGCCAACAATTGCTTTATTTTAGCCTCTTTTTGTTTTAACTGTTTTTGTTGTTCTTCAAGTTTTTGACGTTCGAATTCCAATTCTACCAGTGCTTCATCTTGATAAGTTAGTTTTGAACAAATCTCTAGCTCATGTATAGCTTTTTGAGCTATTTCACGAGCTCGTTTTACATAAAAACGTCCATCTTCAAACGTTGTTGAATTTTCAAGTTTAGATAATAATTGACTGCCTTCTAAAGCAAAATTATTGGCTCGTTCACAATTACAGCCTTCCAATTTGTTTTGAGCCCTTTCAAAGGCATCAAAAGACCGTTTAGAATAATATTTTAAATGCGTTAAATTATTAGAGTCATACGCTGACTTCACATGTGAATAAGCATAGTTCAAATCAGGTTCCGCACTGGAGCATTTACTCTGTGCATTCAGCTGAAAATAAAAGAATACAAACACTAAGAAAAAGTAGTTATTTTTCATGGCTTTTTGGGTATTTAACATTAAGTAGGACCATAAAAATAAGAAAAAATACTTAATTCACATGATTATGCATAGATTTTGTGGATTTGCTATATTTATAAAATAAACCAAATTACTCTTAAAACAAATGAAAAAAATCAATACAGATCACTTTAAAGTTTCTTCAGAGATCAAATTAAAAGAGCAATCAACAATTTATGATCTGGGAGCAGACGAAGATGAAATAAAGAAAGAATTAAGAAAAATCAGGAAGAAACTTGGTAAAATTCAGGACACAATGTACGCGCACGGAAAGTATGCTGTATTGGTTTGTTTGCAAGGAATGGACACCTCTGGAAAGGATAGTCTTATAAGAGAAGTATTTAAGGATTTTAATGCTCGTGGAGTTGTGGTACATAGTTTTAAGGTGCCTACAGAACTGGAGTTAAACCACGATTACATCTGGAGACATTATATAGCGCTTCCTGCAAGAGGTAAATTTGGTATTTTTAACAGAACACATTACGAAAATGTATTGGTTACAAGAGTTCATCCCGGATATATATTGGGAGAAAACATTCCAAGTGTTAAATCAATTGAAGATATCAATGACTCCTTTTGGGATTCTCGCTTTGAACAAATCAAGAATTTTGAAAAGCATATTGCAGACAATGGAACGATTATTTTTAAGTTCTTTTTAAATCTTTCTAAAGAAGAACAAAAAAATAGGCTTTTAAGACGATTAGACCTTCCTTCTAAGAATTGGAAATTCTCTCCAGGTGATCTAAAAGAACGTAAACTTTGGGATAAATACCAGGAATGTTATGAAGATGCAATCAACAGAACTTCAAAGGAACATGCACCTTGGTACACAATTCCAGCTGATGACAAGGCCACAGCCAGATATATAGTTGCAAAGACCTTGTACGATAATCTCAAGACATATTCTGATATACGAGAACCCGAATTGGATGATGAGGTAAAGTCTAATATTGAACAATATAAAACCCAATTAAAAAGTGAGTAGATTAAACTTTTAGTAAATTATAGGGTCTTATAGATTATAAAGGAATAACTGAAGTTATACTTTTAGAGCAATGATGATAGAAAATCCTGCAATTTGCAGGATTTTTTTATGATTATTTTAGAATTAATAAACGGTGGATATAGTATATTTAACGTTTTAAAATGGTTTATTCATGAACAAACTTCTCATAATTTTATCTTTAGTTCTATCTTCCAATATGGTATCTCAATCTGATACTGAGATTTTAAAAAAGATATATGATACATCATTAAGTAATGGCAAGAGCTATGAATGGTTGGATTATTTGTCAAACCAAATTGGAGGAAGGCTTTCCGGGTCACTTAATGCAGAATTGGCTGTAAAATATACCAAGGAGGAGTTGGAAAAAATAGGGCTTGATAAAGTTTGGCTTCAACCAGTGATGGTTCCAAAATGGGTAAGAGGAGCTCCAGAATTTGCATATTTAGAGACAATTCCTGGTAATACAACTTCTATAAATATCTGTGCGCTTGGTGGCTCCGTAGCTACACCTTATGGTGGTTTAAAGGC